>NZ_JAUORD010000010.1:0-187470 GCF_030547345.1 Anaerobacillus sp. 1_MG-2023
ATTTTCTGTACTTTCATCTGATTGAGAAGTGCTAGTTTCCTCTACTTTTGAGCCTTTTGATTTTTCTAGGCTGAATACTACCGGAAGATCCATCACCTTTCCAGAATCAGTAATAAAAGAAAGTGTATGATCTGGCTGATTGCCAATTTTATCTTCATTCCACGTGAATGGAAGGGCAATGGAACCAGCTTGCTCAGAAGTTACTTCACTAAATGTAACTACTAATCTGCCATTTTCATTGGAGTATGTACCTGCTAACGTACCGTCATCTGTAGATAGCTCCCCTTCGTTGGCTGATGCTTGTATCTGTTCTGGTAGCTTTATTGAAAAAGCATTTTGCTCGGTTACTTGATCTGGTGTCGTTTGCCAATCAATCATCACCTGACCAGAACTTGTAGGATCGACTTCTATGTTTTCGTCTATCTTCTGCTGTTTGTCGTCCATTAATGTGACTTGTGAAAAAACATCTTCACCAGCAGCTTCTGTGTTAAGTGAACCACCTTGTCCAGAAATAGCTGATTGGAAGATTAAGCAAAAAATCAATAAATAAAGACTAAGCTTTGTCTTCATTGCTTCCCCCTTGTATATAATATTTGCTATACTTTACCAATAAAAAAGTATAATAGAACTGTTGGTAATAATATAACCTCCTAACATTTAAGCATATTTACCTATTTTCAACAAGCCAAAAAACGACATTATATTTAAAAATTCACATCTAAACCATATAATTCGACTAAAAAAGGTGGGGTTACTATCTCTAGAAAAATCATCTATTTCGCAATTATTTTAGGATTGGGATTTGTAACGTATGGCGTTACGTCCATTTATTTAACAGATAAAAAACAAAACGATACTTTATCTTTTGCAAAAGAAATGTTAGACGACCCAAAAACGGAAATTGAGAATTCCGAACAACAAATAAATACAGAAAATAATCTATTCCACCAAGCAGACATTATCGGCGTACTCGAAATTCCAGCCCTTCAAGCTGAAATGCCTGTATTGGAAGGGACGTCAGAGGAACAGCTCTCAAGAGGAGTTGGCCATTACTCGAAAACAGGTATGCCTGGAGACGAAAGGCAAATCCTTCTTGCTGGTCATAGAGAAACAAGTTTTCGAAAAGCAGGTGATTTAAAAGAAGGAGATTACATTAAGCTTCATCTTCCATCTGGCACTTCCACGTACATCATCGATAGTTTCCGTATTGTTAAAGCGGATGACCCAACCGTCATTGAGACGAGTGGGTCTAGGGAATACTTATTGCTATCGACTTGCTATCCATTTCGGTATGTTGGGAATGCACCTGAGAGGTATTTAATTAAGGCAGTGCCGGATTAAGAGTGAATTTGCGTTTTTGCTGATTCTTTAGAATTTTATGCGGAAAATATATATTCCAAACCAACAATAAAATCTGGGTACCTAATCGAAAATGATTAGGTACCCAGATTTTACTTTACATTGTGTTTATTGCATTCTAATAAAGAAAATAGGAGCTAAGGGGGAGCGCGAGCTCACCAATACATTTGAACGGTTCGTGTTACATTATGGCTTTAAATATGAGTTTTGTAATCCAGGGAAAGGAAATGAAAAAGGGCATGTGGAAGCCATGGTGAAATATGTGCGAAATAATTTCCTGTTGCCTGAATGTACCATACTGGACCTTGATCACTTCAACGAGACATTATGGACATTAGCCAAAGAAGACCGAAGTCGTATTCATTATGATAAGGGTATTTTACAAACACACCTTCACTCAGAAGATAAAGATGAGTGGTTGATACCCCCTGTGAAATCTTACGATTGCGTAAGGCATGAAACACTAACCGCAGATAAGTATGGGATGGTCTCGGTAGACCATAAGCTATATTCTACATCACCGCGTTTTGCCCGGCAGAAAGTAAATGTCCATATCACCTATAATTCTGTAGTCATTCTAAATGATCATAACGAGGTGATTGTGAGGCACAACAGATTGTATGGGATAAAGAGAAAGTCGATGATTTGGCAGCCCTATTTAGATTTATTGTCGAGGCGTCCAAGAGCAATCAAATATTCAAGCTTGTATGAGCAGTTTCCACCAGTATGGACGGAATACTTAAACCGTTGCACAGAGCATGAACAGAAAGAAGCCTTACAATTACTCGGGAAACTGTTGAAGAATAACGACTTTGAATTATTGAATCAAGCACTTGAATTGGCCATGGGACATGGTCATCCTAAGGCAGATCACATTAAGCATTGTTTTTACTCGATCATCCAAGGAGACAACAGCTATCAAACCATTAAGCCAACGATGAAAGTTCCTATTGTGCCGGCAGCCACGAGGGGTTTGTCTCACTATGATTCCCTTATGGAGACTGGAGGTCGCATAAAGTGAATCACCAAATAGAAATGTTGGCCAAACGTTTGAAGTTAAGCTGGATTCGAGAGCATTATCAGGAGGTCAAAGCCGATACGAATGAAGAATTCCTTCTGGAATTATTCAAAAAGGAAGTAGAGAATCGGGAAGAAAGAAAAATCAATCTTTTACTTAGTCAGGCTCAACTACCCAAGACGGGTACTCAACGATTTTTGTGGGAGCATATTCAAATCCCACAAGGGATTAGCCGAGAAGCTGCGATGAATGGCGACTTCATCCACGAAAAAGAAAATCTCATTTTATATGGAGGGGTTGGCACGGGAAAAACATATTTGGCAACATTAATTAGCTTAAATGCCATACATAGGTTTGGCAGTAAAGTAAAGTTCTTTACGGTGGCATCTTTGGTGAATCATCTCATTGAGGCCAATCAAAAAGGAGAACTTCAGAAAGTAATGAAGCAGATCAAAAAGCTTGATTTATTAGTGTTAGATGAATTGGGATACATTCCGTTGAATAAAGAAGGAGCAGAACTACTCTTTCAAGTAATATCGATGTGTTATGAAACCAAAAGTATTATCATTACAACAAACTTACAGTTTGGACAGTGGAATCATGTATTCGGAGATCCAATATTAACGGAAGCAGTAATAGACCGACTGATTCATCACTCCCACCTACTTTTATTTACCGGTGAGAGCTTTCGATACAAGGAATCTTTAATTTAATACGTGGAGTGGCAAGTGGCATACATTTTTAACTGCCATTCACTACATTTTTTACTTTCCAAATACATACATTGTTCATATCCCCTGATTTTTTCCTCTTTATTAATGATAATGTTCTTTTCTTTTAGTTATTTGGCCATCGTTTCCAATTTTTCTTTTACAAACTCTCGTACCATGGAATCTAATTGATTTTCTAGTGATTTCTGTCCTATACTAATAGACATAGGTAGGGCATCTCCTCTCGAGTTGATTTGGTCGTTGACTTTGAAGATACCCTACCTCTTTTTATGTCTCAAATGTTTTACACAAACTATCGTACGTCATCCTAAGAAATTATATGGTCTATAATTCCTTATGGGGATCCTAAGAAAACCTAATTATATTTATTATTTCAGTCATTTACATTCAACGTAGAAAGAGAATTGTGAATCGTTTTTTTGTTTACTCATTAAACTGGTCCAGCTGTCTACAAACGTTTTGTCACGGTATTTCTTGTCTATAACAACTTTATCTATTTTAATTTCTTTCATTTTGATCATTGCCTCTGAAAGAGCTTGTATATTATTTTTCTCGATAATCAACCCATTTAATCTGTGTTTAATCAAATCACGAGGCCCATATTTAATATCCTACGCTACGACAGGGCAACCATTGTTTAAACTCTCTAATATAGCTAGCCCGAATCCTTCATATTGACTAGGTAGAAATGAGGCTTTTGCAGAGGCGAAAACACTCTGTGGGTTATCTGTTAACCCCTTTAAGAAAACGCGATCCTCCATATTGTACTTTTGTATCATATCTTGCAGGTTTTCTTTTTGCGGCCCATCACCATAAATATTCAATGTAAACTCTGCTAGTTCTTTACTGGCTAAATTATATGCTTCAATAAGGTGATCAGCTTGTTTAACCTCAATCAGTCTTCCGATGAACACAAAAGCATTCTCCCGACTTCCTTTTCCATCGAATTGCGAGGGTGAAATGGAGTGGGGAATAACGCTGATCTTCTCATTATTAAAAATGAGTTGCGATAAGTCATCCTTTTGTTGATGAGTTAATGTCACTATATGGTCCACATCATCACTATGGTCAACGATATATTGGTATGATGATTTGATGTCTTTAATATCAGCGCTGTTCAAATGCGAACTGTGCAGTATAGCTATCTTCATTAGATCATTTCCAGCCATTTCGCACATCGGTTTATCCAGTAAACGAGCATCATTAATAATAGTAGAACCATCTTCGATAATTTGTTCAAAGCTATACCTAAAAAAGTCCTTCTCGGTTTTAAATTCTAATATTTCACTTTCAATAAAGAAGTTTATGCGAATGAGTTTGTGCTCGTTAGATCCGTCAAATGTTTTATTAAGATACGCCTCTCCAAAATCATCATAACAAATTTCTTCAAGCTTATTTGTTGTACCTTGTTTGTAATTAATTTTCCGATGACAGATTCCGCGACTGTTATATTCAAATCGAGAAAGCCGTATCCGATTGTTAGGATCCATTCGATCAATGAATTTAAGTGAACCATCTTCTCTATCGTAATTTTTATAAAGCACATATTCCCCATTATCAAACAAACGATAGGCTTTATTTTTTGTAATTTCACGTACGACTAAGCCGTTTTCTTCAATTGGGTGTTCTGTTTTTCCACCTGTATATGAACGATTGGAGATGTAGTCATAAATATTAATCATTTGGACGTTTCGAGGGATCATCCCCTCCGTGTAGTACTGGGTTATAGTTTGTCGTAACTATTGTAAAGCTCATATCTGCTTGTTGAACTAATTTTTTCGTTCGATCCAGGAGGGATTTTGTTCGGCCACCAAATTGATTAGGTAGTGTAGATGTGATTACATAATTCATGTAGGGTTATTCCTTTCATCCATAATAAATCGATAGTAGTAGTTTCTTGTGTTAAGAGCATAAAGAATAATGACACGCAAAACTGAATCTATTACTTATTTCCAATCATTTCAAAATACAACCACATACTCAACCTTTTTCTTTTAAAAAAGTAAACGTAATTCCTTGTTATGGAATTACGCCCTATTAATGAGGATCGTTCTTAACATTTTTGCTGCTTTGATATTACAGAATTGCTCCGAGATTGCTGAAGACCGTAGGCTATTTAGCTTAGATTTTATGCTTAATACTTGTTCCTAACTGGACTCGTTATTCAACATATAATTTCCCGTTTAATGTGTAGGGTTCAAGAATGACTTTGTCTGTTGTTCGATTAAGATAGTAAGTATATCTTCTTTCATCACCTTTAATTTTCACATAAACTAACCAGTTTTTATCTCCTGGCAAGTTACCAATAAAAGGGTCAATTTCTTCAAAGCTCTCTTTCGAAATATTCATTTCATTAATTAAATAGCATTCTACTGCTTTTTTTGAAGTTAAGAATTTGAATTGTACATAACCATATCCCACTCCTGTAAATATTAAAACCATTGCACAGACAAGCCATATTTTCCTTAATTTTATCAATCTATTTTAACCCCCTATTTCCAAGAGTTCTTTGTTGAAGAATTGCTATGAAATTCTTTAATATGATCCTTCCAGCACGCAATCAATTCTTTAGGAGTTACATATTCAAAAATGCCTAGATTCTCATTTCACTTAACATATTCATGTTTCCATTCAGTTTCATCCTGATATAAAAGGGTTTAAACCTCTTTGATTTTTTTGCTTAATTTCAAATCCCAAAATGCTTTTACTAACAAAAACAGAACAACAACAATCATAATAAAAGAGATCGTACAGACAATCGTTTCGAAGGGTGAGTACCGAAAAGCATATAGGTACATATCCACCAGGTAGATTTGTGAAGGATCTTGAGTTGATGCAGGTGTGAAAACAACATGATCTTTCCAGTCATCAGAGTATGGCAAATAACTTGCTGTCCAGGATGCTAACCAGAATGTAAAACCAAATATACAGAGTAACGGAATTAATAGAATAGCCTGAAGAGTTGCCTTCATTAGATCATCTCCTTAATACTAGAACTAATTTTGAATCAATTCTCCAAATCTCTTAATTGTCTCATCTCGATCAAACGAGCTATACCAGCGAAAATGATCGGCATCGAGTATTCTGTAATGCTGACTAATGACATTCTGCTGTAAAACATATCTCCCTTTGCTTTCAATTTCTTTCCACCAGACTTTACCTCCCATCGTTTTGTCTACGCGATATTCTATTTTCTTGTGAGCCAGTAACTTGATTACTTCAAGTGGCTCATCACCCAGGACATTTTGCAATACTTCACTTTCACTAAACAGAGAGCATGTGGCGACAGTCACCGTCCAACTTGCAAGCATTCTATTCTTCTCGATCTGAACAAGTGTTTTCTTCGACGTCCCTAAAACCTCTGCCATGATGTCTTGAGAATAGCCTTGTTCTTGCCTGATTAACCTAAGCCTATCTGATACCAACTTTATTAGTTCTTCTTTATTCATTTGCACCACCCTGTTCCCAATTTCATCTTTAGTGTAATTTTACACCATTATAATATTTTTTCAATATTATCCATTAAAAGAATATTTAATAAAAGCGATGCTATAGCAAGCGAATATTTATTTGACTTTGTGCTTTGATTTCTTTAGTTGTTTGCAAAAATTCAGCCACATCTTAACCCTTCTGGGATTAAGATGTGGCTTTTATAAAGTCTAGATTAATTCAATTAAAGCTCCGAGATAATGGAGCAAGACTTAAATTGAAAGACAAACACCAAGCAAGTGGTATCTTTGTTAGAAATATTTACCCATTGTAACCTTCTATAAAGATTAGGAATTTTGCTATCGCAATTCCTATCAAAGAAATGAAAAAGCTGAAGAGTAATATGAATGGTATGGCGCCCGCAATTCCTTTAATAGAACAATAGATGCTACCAAACGCCATTGGGGTAGCAATAACATACATTAAACTAACTTTTCTTACGAAAAACCTCATTATTACACTAATTATTAGCGCTATTAAACCAATATTAAACACATCAATTACTATGGTAATATCCGCCATGAAGACTTCACTCCTGATGAACAAAAAATTAAGCTATATTAGTTCTACACGCCTGGGTTGAATAAGAAGAAAAACAATATCTCAAACTGTTCTCCTCCAAGTCATTAAACTGCTCTAAATACATACAGAGCACTCACCTTTTATTGTGCAATCGCTCCGAGATTGTGGAAGACTTTCTTAGAGAGAAATATTTTTCTACATTCCCCTCATAACTCTTTTTACTTCTCCACATCTTTCACATTGATAAATAGCTTTAGGAGAATCTTGCTCCCAATCCATATGTTTGTATCTGTGTAAACCTATTTTGCATAGTAAAGGCTTATTTGTATGTTCTCTGATAGAAGAGATCAGTATTGCTATAACACCAATTCCTAATAACACTAATGAAATAGTAAAGAATTGTATACCATCTATTACCCAACTAGCCAATAAGAGAAGCACTCCGGCTAGCAAAAGGATTTGACCTAATGACTTCATAGTAAAAAACACCAGCTTTCAAATAGCCTACCTTTTTAAAGATTTGCTCCGAGATTGTTTAATATCAAATCAAACTTCATTTCCCCAATAAATAATACCCAAAAACTGTTGTAATAATCATCTTTCTTTGCTCGTCATTCTGTTACATATTAAAGATTTAATACTGTTTTGTATGTGTCCTTTTTATGGATGAATGATTGTTGACCACCTTCTAGAATAGACACAATATGATTTAAGACTACACTATCGTCTGGATAACCCTTCTTCGATAGCCATCCACGTTTGTTGTCGGATTCTAATATGATTACTTGTTCTGCATCTGCATTAGTTACAATCGTAGCTGAATGTGTCGATACAATAACTTGCCTTTTGTTTTTTATCTTCCTCAAACTTTTCACTAAGTTTTGATAAATGTATAAATTATCTAAATTGTCCTCCGGTTGATCAATTACTAATGGAGTATTATCATTACTATACTCTCCGTAATTGAATATAAATGTTAGTATTGCCACAACTTTTTGACCGAGTGAAAGTTCTTCAATATCTTTCATTTCAACTGCTATAGATGATACTGATTCTTTAGAATTAACATTAAAGAATAGTGAAAATTCATCTACCACTTGTAATAAGGATTCTATACTTGAAATTACTTTATCAATATCCCTGAAGATCCGTTGTTCAATTTGATTATATACCTTCTTAATATTTTTAGAGTTAATATAGTCAAGTTCACCACTTGAAGTATCTGACATGAAATTTTCCAACGAAATTTTTTCTTCAATTTTTTTATGGTCTTTGTTAAGTAATAGCTTTAAAAATGTCAGATAGTCAAATTTCTTGATAGCTTCATAAAGAAAATTTTCTACATCATCCCATGTCAAATAAGTATTGAGAACATTCTTTTTCCCTTTTCCTTCATTTACCTCGTCATAATGTATTTCTAAAACATCAATATAGACAGCAGGGTTCTCAATTTTTGGAGAATGTATAATTTTAATTAATTTTTCATTTGATGAATTGAATTCAACAATAGCTTGGTGAGCAATGTCTTTTCTATCTTCTACTTTTTTTACAATTTCATCTAGATTTTCCCTCAGGTATTTTCTAAAGGTATTTTGGTTTAAAAGGTTTAATTCACTTAATATTGCATTTGAATCACTGAACTTATTACCATTAAGCACAACTTCCTTGATAAATCCACTGATATCTCCAGAGTTAATTCGCTCAATAATGCTATTAATTGAATAACTTTTCTTATAAACTTCATCTAGAATTTCACCTTTAACTTCATCATCTACTATTGTAAACTTTCTGTTTTTATCTACAGTATCAGCTTTATAAAGGGTTACCCAATGTGGTGCTAATGAGTTGCTACCATCACTTTTACTAATAGAATTAACAAGAGCATTTTTAAGAAAGAATTCTTCATTATCTAAATAACTAGACTTTTGACCAGTTTGGGGAAGAAACCTTAATATATAATCATTACCTTTATAAAAAAACACAATGAATATAACTTTATGTTGAGAGATGAATTGCAAGTATCGAATACTACTAAATTCCAAAGTAAAGGCAGTTTCTAAAATATTTAAAACTGTGCTTTTCCCGACACCTCTTCCTCCAATTAAACAATTAAGATCTCTAGAAAAATCGACAATAAAAGGTTTCTTTTTATCTTTTTCATCTGACAAAAAACCCTTTTCAGCCGGTAATACGTACATCCCCTTAATAAATCGATCGTTAAATTGAGGCTTTTCAGTATAAATACAATATTCATAGTTTTTAAATGCTTTCTTCAATGACTTAAAGTTTAAGTTGTTGAATTTTATCCAAGTATTCTTTACCCCTAATTGATTTAAGTTATGAGAATCACCTTCATACAGAAAACAATATTTATTTGCGAGCTTACCTTGAAATTCATTCAGCTTTTCAATAATTGTCCCTTTCTTATTTATATTAGTTAGTCCTAATATGCTTAATTCTTCAGCTCCAAAAAGTGACTTTTTATAAAGATTTGTTCCCAAAAAGTCACTAGTGTTAATATGGGCAATATAAGGAATGCCATTTTGTTCACTTACTTTCTTTACCATATCTAAACAAGATATATATGTACCTTCTTCCTTTGAATGGATATATTTTCCGACGAACTCTTCTACTTCATTAAAGTTATTTTTATCAAAAATAGAAACTAAGTGATAATGATCAGAACAACTTATTTCAATTCCTAAAAATAGCACTATACACTTTTTATCAGAGTCACCTCTAATTCTAGATTTATAATAATCTACAATAGCTGCTTGTAGTTTCTTAAAACCATCAATAGTATTGTGGTCTGATATTACTGCAGCCCTTACATCGACCTCATATAATTTATGGGCGATTAATTGATAAGCAACCACCTCTTTAAAATCTACGAAGTCTGTTCCAAATTCGCTATTGATATTTTGAACTAATTTTGTTTTTTTCTCACTGGAGTTTAACCCAATTATCTCGTTTATAAACTGTTCTGAATATAATCCACGTTCTATTGAGATTGCCAGAACTTCTTTTTCTGCCATTGAGTGATATTTCTTACCTGGAATAAGTTCATAATCAAAAGAGGCAGGTGTATGTATGTGTAACTCTGTTTTTATTAAATGTCCGTATGATATTTTTGTAGAATGAACTGATTCATATACGCTATTTAACAATTGATTATTTATCAACTCTTCAACCCCGTTTAAGTTTTTTAAAACAATCTTTTCGTAAGATTGTTATCTACTTTGATAGAAATAATAAATCAATATTCTATTAGATTTTTATAAATTCCATATAATTCAGGAATTGTATTTTTATTAAAACTACTTCTTTCACCGCTTGGGGCAAAGTCCTTAGTTTCTAGTATTATCACCAGTATAAAGCCATATTAAATTTATCTTCTTCACTACCGATTAACATACAATGAAGCTGATGCCCTTTTATATCGGGTGTAAGTGAATCCCTAATAGTATGCGATACGTCATATGCTATTTCAAGGTCTTTCGCTTTTGGTCCATTAGTTCTTAGAAAAGGAAAATAATCAACTTTTCTTTGATCATAATTTGGAATAGACCCAGATCCAGTTCCTAATTGAACTATTTGAGAAAAGTAATCAAAGTAATTGAACCAACCAATAATGAATGCGCTTTTATGTTTTTTTCCTGCTTTTATATCGTCTACAAGCCAGTCAAAATCTCCTTTGATTTGTTTCCATGGTGTACTATTTGAATTAGTCTTTTTATTTTTAGCATAATAATTCCTTAAAAATTTAATTTCGATTTTAAAGTCTTTATCTTTTATATATATATCCGTTTTAGGTAAATTTCCGCGCTTTTCTTTATTTTCAAAGTATGCCATGTTTTTAAAGGGAAAACCAACTCTAAAAGATAAATCAGTTTCGTTAAACTCATTATTTGCTACTTTCATGAGTTCTTCTCTTGATAAATCTTTAAATTGTTGATTAAATTCATCAATAATAAATAGACAAGTAGAGATTAAATATTGTTCTATTGATGGCTTATTGCTCAAACATATCAACTCCTAAATTGTTTTAATTTATTTAATTCAACAAATAGGAAAATTAACCTCTCATAAATAACCAATAATGGGATTAAATAAAGGAGCACCTTATTCCACAATCCTGCCCGATTGCTTAATACCAATTATTTCAAATAGACTTCACTTTCACAAGTCACTATACTATCTGATCCTCGTTGCATAATAGTTCTAAGGAGATTTTTTAAATAATAAATGCTGAATTGTCAAAAGTATCCCATATTCTTAAGACAGGGTACTTGTTATGATAATCTATGAACCAAGGAGTTACCCATAACTCCTTCCCCCTTGAAATAATATAAAATGATCCAAGCCCCTACACTTTAACGTGTGGGGGCTTGCTGTGTGTGTATTATCTTGGCACTGAGATGTATTCTATGTTCTCGCAGAATGAATATTATACACGAAGTTAAAAGACTAGTTATCATTTTCAATAATTGGTAACTAGTCTAATTTTATTAAGTTAATTTCTACTTATGGATTTTTATATGTCCCTCAACTTGTTAAGTGAATTATTTCTTTAAACCAAATTTTATTAAATAATATTCCTCAATTTCTTATGACTACGTTTTCCATTTTTCAGAATTAAACAAAGGCTAATTTCAAAAAAATTAATTCTAATATCAATAATAATATGAAATCATTCCAATTATGAATATACTATACTTTCTGTAAGTGAGTAATTTTGGTAGTGCTTGAGTACTTTAATCCGAATCCTATACTTCGATCCATACCAATATGCGCCACCCAAACGAGACCCAACGCAAACAATATATTATAATCTAAAATCATGCTTATCATAACGATTAGCCCCGGTAAAATATATGAGTGAACAGTATTGTAAATGATTGACCCGGCTGTATTATTTACTAGATACCCAAGCATAGATAAATCTGGTATTAATAATAGAAAGAAAAATACCCACCAGCTAAGTCCTATTTGGGCATAGAAATAGAGCGATATTATAAATACAATCACTCCTTCACTATTCAATAGTCGTTTATTCAATACCTAAACCTCCTACATAGTTAATGTCTTCTAACAATAAAGGATCAAGAGTTTTAATGAGACTTAAGATTTCCATTACAGGAATTTTTCCGTAATCTTATATACTCGAAAATTTTGTGAAAACAATAGATCAAATCAACGTGTGAAAAGATTCCACTTGCATGTTCATTCCCTCAAACCATAAGGAAGCTAGCATTCTATTAAAAATCTAACTGCCTTATGAGCAGTTAGATTTTTTGTGTTCACATCAGCTCATTCTAATACACAGCGTATGAACATCTCGATCTGTGCTAATAGAAAAAAACTGATAAAATTGATCTTTATACTCAATTTTATCGTGAAGCAAGGATATATCGCTCAAATGAGATGTAAGTCCTTCTCCTGTTGCTTTACAAAGCGACTCTTTTCTCGTCCACAACCAGAGGGTCTTCAAAGATTTTTCTGTTGGCTTTAACTGTTGAAGATATACATGTTCATCATGATGGAAAAATAATGGGTGCTCTATCCCACGCACCACACGATGATCTTCAATATCAACACCTATAGGGCTAAATTGATTTATAGAAATGAGAACAGTTTGCTTAGAATGAGAAACATTAAAGTAATATGGGTTTGACGGAAGCTCAGGTTTTCCTTTGAAACCGTAGGAAAACTTAATGTCAGCAGGTTGATCCTTCGTCTTTTGAGATAAAAGACTACGTAAATGCCCACGTATTAAAATAAACTTCTTCTGATCCAATTTTCGTGTAAAACGACTCGCACGTATATGCTCATCTAAAGAAAGATAAGATGCATATTCTTCAAGTTTGGGTTCTAATGAAACAATTGAAAGCTTATGAACATCAACTTTCTCAATCATTTAAACTCTTGGTTTGATAGGAATGTACTTACGGCGTTTATCCTTTAATAGGAAAGACCAAGTGAATAATAAGACTCCTGCAGATAAAAATGTTCTCATATCAAACCTCCACTTTATTATTTGCAACAATTCCATATTGAAGTTTTTTCATTACTGTATATTTAAAAGGCGTTCGGTCAAGCATTTTCATTTTCCACTTTCGAATAGCACATTCCACGGGTGAAGATGCAGCCAGATTTTGTTCTTGTCGTGCTTGGAAGCCAGAGACAAAAGATATTTGTTGTTTTCGCTTGCTAACAAATTCATCAAAATGTGAAGCTGGAATAGGGCTGTTTTGATAAGCCGACAGCCCCTTAACTACATACGGAGTGAGCTCATAAGCATCTTGCATAGCAATATTAACGCCCTGGCCTAAAATCGGTGAGAGAGTATGGGCAGAGTCACCAATGAGAATAATTCCATCCTTTGCCCATTTGTCCACATGGGCTGTGAAGATTTTCAATAATGTTGTATCTTTCCAAGATGTAATATTATCTTTCATTGGCGTTAAGAGGCGTGGCTCAATGCGGCTAACCTTTTCTATGAACGAGTCTAGACCCTTACTTTTTGTATTAGCGTTGTCACCTAATGAAATATATGTGCCCACTCGCAGGTAATTGGGATAAGTCGGTAAAATAATCACATGGTCATTTTTATAGACTTTAATGAGGTTCCCCTCTTCCCAGTTCAAGGGTTTTGGAACTTTGAACCAAATTAAATCACGGGAGAATTCTTCTTTTTTGACATCATACTCAGCTAATGAACGGAGTTGGCTAAAACGGCCTTCTGCTCCGATAACCAATTTGCTATGTATCTTCTTTATTTCTCCCTCATGCTTGTACTGAACACCCACCACTTTTCCATTTTCCTTTATCAGATCTGTACAATTGGCTCCGTTAATATATTGAAAAGAGGGGTACTTCATTGCTTGTCGTTTAATGGCTTCAAGGACTACAGGTTGCGGCATGTCAATTCCGTACTTTTGAGGATGGTTAAATCGATTAAAGTCTACATTAAAAAGATTTTTTTCTTGGTCGTACATTTTAATTTTATTGACCTTAATAAACCCATGCTTTTCTAGTTCTTGATAAACTCCTAGCATTTTCAGGATATAAACGGATCCAGGAGCAATGGTTTCTCCTCGAAAGTCTCTTTTCAAAGAATTGTTCTTTTCGAGAACCACAACGTTAATATTTTCTCTTGCTAAAAGGAGTCCCATTAACATCCCGGCTGGACCTCCACCTACAATGGTGACATCATTTTTCACGATTCTACTCCCTCCTGCAGGTAAAATACTAATTGTCCTCTGGCTACTTTCTTGTTATCTTTTGCTTTACGAATCGTTGCCTGTGCAGTATGGTACGAGCCGACTTTCTTAACAATCTTCACTTTAGCTAGGAGCTCATCTCCAGGCTCTGACACGGATAAAAAAGTGAAATTCTCAGTCTTAACCAGATATCCTTCCAACGGGTTTGTTTCACTCTGCATTAGCATCGTTAGGAGTAGACTTGATTGGGCAGCCATTTCAATCACCAACACACCTGGCATAACTGGATTATTTGGAAAATGTCCGGAAAAGAATGATTCGTTATGAGCTAGCAGTTTACTGCAAATAATTGATTCTCCATCAAAATCCACAATTTTATCTACGAAAAGAAAAGGAGGTTTCTGTAGAAGCATTTCCATTGGTCTTAAAGTCATCAAATCATCTTGCTTTAGTATCGTTTTCATTGAGAAATCATTCCTTATACTAAGACTTTTAGTCTGGCTTTAATTTCTTCGTGTTTAAATAAATCAAGTAGATAGTTAGACTCTATTTTCATCTGTGATTCTAATTCAATTGCTGCACGTTCTTTAAGTAATTTTTTTGTTGCTGCAATTGCTGGGGAGTAGCCTTCAGAAACCTTTTTTAGATATTGGTTTAGCAATTCATGCAATTCTTTTTTGTTATCGGCCAATTCATGAACAAGACCTAATTGCAGGGCTTGCTCAGGTTGGATGAGTTCACCATTAATCAGTATTTCAAATGTTTTTTCAACTCCCATTATTCGTGGGAGCAAATAACTCGCACCTAAATCAGGAGACATGCCCATTTGGTGGAAATTTTCCAGAAACTTTGCCCTTCGAAGGGAGATTCTTCGATCACATGCAAGCATAATGTTAAAGCCCCCTCCGTAGGCATAGCCGTTTATTAAGGCAACTGTCACTTTTGGAGAGCGAAAAATGGATAACACACATTGATTAAGAATTTCTAATATTTCCACCAAATTTTCGGATCCATCTTCTCCTACACATGTCAATAAGTCTTCTGGTCTTGGACCACTGCTAAAAAACGCACGGTGTTTACTTTCAAACACGATCGCATTAATATTAGTATCCTGGTTCGCCAACCTTATATGCTCTAACAAAGATGTAGCCATTTTTAAATCGAGGCCATTCTTTTTTTCCGGATAATCCATTGATAAATAGATAGTTTTTTCTTCTTTTCTCGCTTCAATACACATGTTCTCCACCTACACTGAAACTTTTTGATTTGCTGTTTTTTCAATCTTTTTCCAAAGCTTATATCCTGATAAAATGACAGAGACCACGCCGCCACCTGGATCGGTCCATTGTCCGGAAATGTATAGCCCTTTAATTGGCGTTTCATGCTGTGGCTTCCCTGTCATTTGATTATTGTTTTGTTCCCATCCATAAATGGACCCGTAGCTGTTATTCGTATAATGTTCCATAGTTAGAGGAGTACCTGATTCTACATGCTCAATATGATCACGAAGATTCGGAATCGCTCGTTCGGCCATTTTAATCAAACGATCCTGATATGCCTCTTTTTGCTCCTTCCAACCACCCTCAATATTGTAGGGAACTAGTGTAGTCAACACAGCTGTATGCTTTCCTTCTGGTGCCAAAGAGGGGTCGGCCAGTGTCGGTGTTGAAATCGCTAAACCACTCAAACCTTCTGGACCTAACTCGTTTAAGCGATTATGTTTGTCCATAAATTGGTCATAATTATAGTCATTATAAATGAATGTTTCATGAGATATATTGTATTGCTCTAAAGGTAGATCAACTCCGAGAAACACTTCAAATGCTGATATGGATGGCTTAAGCTTCGCGATTCGTTTGTTGTACCGTACTGGAAAATTCTCTTCTCCAACAAGGTTGTGTACCATTTTTAAAAAGTCACCATTGCACACGATCATAGGTGCTTCCACGTACTCTCCAGTTTGTAAATGAACTCCTTTTACTCGCTTCTCTTCGACTTCAATTTTTAATACTTCATTTCGTAGACACACTTCCCCGTCTAGTGATTGAATTCGCTTTACAAATACATCTGCTAGTTTTTGAAAACTCCCTTTTGAGTAATAAATGTCTTCTTTGAAATAACTCATAATCGCATAAGCGAAAAACATCGCTCCTCCTTGAGTAGGCGGAGTGCCGTAGTAAGCCCATAAAGCTGAAAAAGAATAAATAGCTTTTGGATCTTGTAAAAAAGATGATGTAAGTTCATGGAAGGTCTTATTTCTGTATTTAAGCATGTATGGGTTTGACAGAACTTTCATAGGATCTCCTGAATGTAAAAGCATGAGCGTTACTTCATATAATTGTTCCATTTCATGAACCAAAGCTTTTATATTTTCACTTTCATGAGGAAATTGTTCGCAATAAGCTTGGATCAACCCATCGACTGTTCTCGAAACTTCAATTTTTCGATCAGGATAATATGCTGTATAAATTTCATCCAATTTGATGAAATCCATCTCGTCAGCTACGCCAGCTTTTTCAAGTAACTCATCGAGCAAGCCTCCATCCTTTGCCCCAGCTGCAATTCGCACCGCAGAATCAAAAGTGAATTTCTTTCGTCGAAAGGAATGAGCATACCCTCCAGCTCGATAGTGGCGTTCTAACACTAAAACAGAGTACCCTTCTTGTACCAGAAAGGTTGCTGCGCTCAACCCTCCCATACCTGCGCCGATTACGATGACATCATACTTAGACTTTTTTGGTCGTCTTGCCATTGTTTTTCCTCCCAATTCTCTAAATTAGTTTTTACTTCATTTAAAAACTCTGCTGCTAAAGCACCATCAATTGCACGATGGTCAAAGGTCATACTTAGAGGCATAATTGATGTGACGATAATTGCTCCATCTTTAATGACTGGTTTTTCGATGATGCCCCCAATTCCAAAACAAATTGTGTTGGACGTAATCGGGTATATCTGTTGAACAGGTAAATGACCTAAGGAAGTTACTGTAAAGCTACCTTGTGTTCTTAAGCGCTCGTCTGGATTATTTAAAATTTGTTTATAGATGATTCTACCCAGCCAAACAGGCAAGCTCTGGAGCTTACGTACCGATTCAAAAGATTCTCCTGTTTCAAAGGGCATTTTTTTCATCCGATCGATGTGTTCCTGAATCGTTTGAAGCGACTTTTCATTAGAATCCTCAATTACATTCGATACGACAATTTGCTGATTTCCCAATTGCTTATTGATCGTAAATTTTGCATGAACTTGATCGTACGAAATATATTTCGGATGCCACTTTCCATGGACACTTGTGTTTACTTCAGGAAATTTCTCAATAGCTTTAGAAATAGCTGAAATTACATAGCTTACATAACTAATAGAGATGTTATTTTGTTTGTAACTTGCTCTCGATTTTTTGAGTTCTGATGCCTCTACATCCATATTCAAATAAATCGCCTGGACCTCACGTGCCTGTTCAAGAAAATGAAAGGTATGCTTACGTGCAGAAGGCAACCCTTGTTTTTTAATGGTCATATTTTTCTGCCTCTATTAAATTAACAATGTCCTGAATGGTTTCCACATTAAGAAATTGCTCCATACTAAGACGAACATTAAACTCAGCTTCTAAACTTGTGAACATACGTAGTGTATTCACTGAATCCCATTCATCGTTTTCTTCTTTACTAAATTCCATGGATAAGTCGCTTTCTTCACATTCTAGTATTTCGGCCACAACTTCAATAATCGATTGTTGTACACTGGTAATCACGCTATACGCTCATCCCTTCCTCGGATGCTGTAAGTTGAATCCATTCCACTTTTTCAATTTCCTTCTTGAATAGATACAACCAGCAAGTAGAATTCTCGCCATAGTCCACCAACTCAAATCCATTATTCTGATAAAAATCTGAGACCAATTTATTTTTTTTGCTTGGTTTATAATTCCCAATAACCTCAGATACACCTTGTAATTTTGCGTTTTCTAAGATAACTCGCAGTACTTCGCATTCTACACTTCGCTGGAAAACTCGACAGCTCATAATAAAATTCTCAATCAACCACCTATGCTCTTCTTTTTTCACATGGACATAGCCAACAATACCGTTATCTCCAAACTTATCTTTTAAGCGAAACCCATATATACTACTGCTTTCACTGTTCGAGATACCTACTACTTCGCTTTCGGTAAGCCGTGTTGTTGTCATATTAAATTGATTTGTTCGTTGTGATAGTTGAGCAATTCTAGGAACATGACTTGAAAGGATTTCAAATACGTCCAGTTCCATCTCCAGCTGCAGAAGGTACTCTTCAATAGAATCGGAGTCTTCTTTTAGCTCTTCTCTTTTCGCAATTTGTTTATATTTCTCTAATCTTTTATGATCTTCGTCTGTTGAGTTCATTGTATTGAAATAACCTTCCATCAAAAGGTCCTGAATATAGAGACTAGGGTCTTGTGACAAGGGGATAACCGTTACCTCTGGTAGTTGGCTGGAAACTAGTTCTCTTTCAAATGGATTGTCATCCACAAAAACTATGCTATCTTTTCCAAGGTTTAAGCGACTCGCCATGTTAGCAAGACTCTCTGATTTTGGCCCCCAGTTGCAAGAAATTTGAACAAAATCCTCTTCATCAAGAACCATGTCATCATGAGAAATAAAAACATCTTTTACATTGTCCCAATCGTTTTTGCTTACAATAGTTAAAAGAATCCCCTGCGCTTGTAACCGTTTAATTACTTGTTGAAAGGCATAAAACTGGTTTCCTGGGAAAGTCTTTGAAAGCTGAATCCCATGCACCCCGTCATCTCCAATTATTCCGCCCCAAAGTGTTTGATCTAAATCTAAAGCAAGAACCTTTTGTGATAATCCTTTAATAGAAGCAATAATGGAAGCTATCTCTTTCGAAATTACTTGCCATACATTTGATGTATAGCTCATCGAAGCATAATGCTTCATGCGGGGATCCCGGGTTTCCTGCACGTCTTGAGTGAGAACTTCAAAGTCTAAGACAATCACATTTTCTAAAGTAGTATGAAGATTTAATAGATCTTGGTTGAACCGTCTCCAAAGCATACTTACTTTCTGCTTTTCCCTATAATTTGTCACAGCTTTCCAATCGTATAAAGGCAAGGGGATGGTATGAAGAACAATGGTCGTTGCCACTCGAGTGGTGTAAATTGTTAATACCTTTTTAATCTCTTCGAAGGCTTCTTCAAGAGCGAATGATAAAGTCTCGGTTGACCATCCACTATCGCCAAAATGCTTATAAATAATAGATTCATCTAGTGAGCAAACCGTAACATCTGGATCAAAGTGTTCTAAGTCGCTTTCAGGTTTGAGCATAAGCAAATTCCATTGGTTATATCCACCCATTAATGATTGGATATGTAAGTTTCTTTTTAAAGCCTCATACCTTGTTATGTTGTCCAGACCTTGAATAGTGTGACTCCCGACGAATGCAACCTTCGCTTGAACGCCACCACTATCTATCTTCTCAAGTAACTTACCAGCTTTTTCTTGGCCTGCGAATGTGGAGATTTGGTGTAGTAAATGATTTACGTCATTGTCATTTATCTTCGTTAGCTCTCTCAGCTTTTTTAGTGCTTCCTTTTCAGTCATTGAGAGTGGCCCTCTTTATAAATAAGTGTAATTCCAGTCTTTATCCACTTTGAAGATTCAATTGCTACACCAACAACCTTGTCACCATAGGATAAATTGTTTTGTAATTTTTTGATTTGCAAATATGGTAATGCATTTCCATTGTTGCCGGTATCCTGTACACAATTAATTGTAGAGTCTAAGTTCAGTCCAAGGGATTCTATGATCTTTTTGGTCATATTCCATCCAAGCTGGGGAGGTAAGTAATATTTAACATCCTCATAAGTCCAATCCATATCGGTTAGTAATTCCTCTAATACTTCCTTTGTCATGATTGGTACGGATGTTTCAATAGCTTTATAATCTTCATTTGCTGATTGGAATTGCTTACGGATGTCTCTTTTACTAAGATCTTGAATATTTTCCGGAATAGAACCAAACCAATTCATAATCTGACCAGGTTTTTTGCCTAATCCTTCAAAATAATTTTGGATATGTATAATTTCTAATCCGTCTCGATCTTCGTTAGTTAATATAACGGCACCTGCTCCGTCTCCAAAAAGAGCATAATTAATCAGTTCTGAAGAACGAAGCTTTTTGAAATCCCTCTGCAAGTCCATGTATTTATTGCAGACATCCCCCCCGATAACGAGTGCATGACGAAGGGTACCTGAGGCTAAAAATTGAGTTGCCACATCCATTCCCTGGAGAGCGCCAGAGCAGCCAGCTTGAATTTGGTAAGTACGAACATGTGATATCCCTAATCGGTCTGCTATGAGATTTACGGTTGATGGCATTAAATGGTCAGGAGTGGCCGTTGAAAGAACGATGATATCGATATCTGTTTTCTCAATACCAGCATCTTCTATAGCTCGCTCTGCAGCCATAGTGGAAATGTCAGTCAAATCGAAATTAACAGTACGTTCTTTAAAGTTAACTGCAAAATAACGTGAAGTATTTCCTATCATGAGATCTATCCAATCTTTACGAATGGAAAGAACCTCCTCCATTTGGTCGTTGGTTACGGGATCCCCTGGCAAACATTCTCCAAAACCCACCATCCGAACTGCTTTATGTGCCTTATATTCCTGTTTCAATTCCTGCGCCAACATGGACATTTTCTCCTCCCATTAATTCACTCGGACCATCAATCAAAATTCCTAAAGCTGGAATGTATTCTTCTAGAGTGGGAAGCTTCGGTTTGAGACTGAATATTTCGACTTTATTTTTCATACTTTTCTTTTCTACTTTTTCAAACTCGTTATTGTAGTATCCAAAAGTCATTGCATTTACATTTAATTTGAAAGCACCTAGTTCTCTCGACATACATTTCATTAATGAAAGTTTTGCCTGATTTAAGATCGGTGAGCTTGAATACCCTGCGTAATAAAGTGGATCATAAAAAAGTGGAAAGATAACTTTTCCCTTTTTCGGCTTCACCATCTGACCAATGACGACTTTGTTTACGACATAGATTTGGTTAAGTGTATCAACTATGATTTGGTTAAGTTTTAATGGATCTTGATCAAAAATAACCTCTTCATCTAGCATCTCATTTCCATGAATAAGTGAATCAATTGGATTCCCTTCTAGCGCATCTAGTAATTTTTCTCGTAAAATTCGTTCCTCAACGTTATCTATGTAGATTGCTTTATGGTCTGGGTTTAATAATGCATAATGTTCATACACTTTTTTATCGTAAAAGAGAAGGAGACATTCATATCCTCTGTTTTCAAAATGAGATGCAATCAATTGATTAACTTTTTCTTCTCCGTTCGTTATAAGTACATATTTAGTTGTCATCTTTTCCACCTACCTTAAAAATCCTCCGTCCACTTTTAGGACGGTATCGGTTACATAATCACTTAAATCGCTTGAAAGATAAACAACGTTTCTTGCAACTTCTTCAGTTGTTCCTAACTTTCTCGCATTTGTAAAACGAAGAAAATTAGAAAGTTTTTCTTCTGGTACATGATGAATCATTTCCGTTTCAATCATTCCAGGAGCAATTGCATTTATTGAAATACCTTTTGAGTGATACTTACGAGCAAGAAGCCTTGTTAATCCAATAATAGCGCCTTTTGATGCGCCGTAATTCGTCTGGGCTTCTCGTCCAGCAACCCCAGTTACAGATACGACATTAACGATTTTGCCTTTTTGTTGCTGCTCCATAAATGGCAGCACAGCTTGGCAAAAATACAGCGAGCCAGAGAAATTTGTGGAAATAACCTGGTTCCAATCTTTTTTTTCCATTTTAAAAATGAACTGATCTCGGTTGATCCCTGCATTGTTGACAAGGATATCGATCTTGCCATACATGTCAGTTACTTGTTCTATGGTAGATTGCACAAATGTTTGGTCGCTAACAGACCCCTTAATATAATGAACAGTTTGGCCATCTGCATTTAATTCTGCCTCTATTTCTGTTGCTGCAGTATCATTGTTTGCATAAATACCAATAACAAAAGCACCTTGCCTCACAAACGTCTGAACAATCTCTTTTCCAATTCCCCGAGTTGCGCCTGTCACCACGGCTATTTTATCTTTTAAAAGCATGCTCTCCCCACTTTCAATTTATGATGGGGAGCACAGCATAAAGGCTGCGCCCCATCGTGTTATTAGCTGTTTACAGTTGCTTTTAACTGACTTTCGACAAAATTAGAAAGTGTCGCAACTGAATAAAAATGCTGACGAATTTCTTCTTCTTCCAGCACTTGTAGAAGAATCCCAAACTCGGCTTCTACACCAGAAACAACGTCAAGCGCTTCAACTGAATCTAATCCCAGACCATCACCAAAAAGTGGTTCGTCGTCTTCAATTTCATCAGCTTCAATATCTTCCAATTCTAATCTTTCAATCAAAATGTTCACCTTAATGATTTCTTTAATCTCATTTAATGTTTTCATAATAAGAAAACCTCCAAATTTTTTATTTTGATATAGCCATCGCCATACAATTACCATTAATTGAAGATGTTAGAATCAACCCTTTTTTCAAAGGTCCTTTAGTCCATCCTAGTGAACGAGTGACTTCTTGTTGTTCTTCATTTGTTAAGGCAAGTAATTCAACTGCAGCTTGTGTATGATACAATGAGCCATTTGACTCCATGTAGCCAAAAGTGTTATTTAATGTAAAGGTTGGTGTGTCGCCAAACTCTGACTTCAGTTTAATAAATTCATTAGTGTCGAATACATTGTTGTTATGATAAAATATAAAGTCGATATCAGAAACAGTTAGCTCAGCATCATCTAAACAACGGGATATACTATTTTTAATGGTTCGGTAAAGGTTATCTTCAGAATTAAAGCTCATTCCAAATCCTTTGACCTTAGCATGGACATCTAGTCCTTGCTGTACAGCTATTTCTTCATTAGCTAAAGTTAGAAAAGTACTTCCTTCAGTTGTTTGATACGAACTCTCAGTTAAGTGAAGAGCTTTGTCGATTTCATCCGATAAATCCGAAGATTCATCCCCAGCGCCAACAAGAACAGTTTTTTGTTTACCATCTTTAATTGTCAATGCTCCATATAGCATGGCGTGTAATCCATCGGTTCCACCAGAGCTATGAGAACTGCTAAACCCTTTGATTCTGAATTTTTTTGCGATTTTTCCTGCTGTGGAATTCAATACCATATCCGGAAAGTAAACTCCACTTGCGTTATCAATGCCCCGGTCAAGAATGGAGCCCAAATATTTTTCTGCGCTCTTTAAGCTTCCTCTAGAAGTACCGTATACAAGCCCGATATCTTCTGACCACTCCTTGTCTTGCAAAGTATTCTTAATGGCGAGATCACAAGCTCCAATGCTAAATTGAGTTAATGGATTCATCCGTCTTTCATAAAGAGCTTTATTATATTCTTTTAAAGAGAAGTCTAGTTTAGTCTTAGGAAAAGGTTGGATACTGAAGGATGATAGAATGCTTCCAGATTTGTTTGCTAATGCGTGTACTGTACCAAATCCGCAAATGACAACATCTGATTGTTTTGCTGTTTCGCTGTTACTATCAAAGATAGGTGTTTGAGGAGAATGAAAGACATTTTTTGATAGAATTGAAGCGTTATGACCGCCAAAAGCTGAATTGTTACATAAAAAATAATCAGGAGTTTCGGTCAGCATTTCATTTGTAACAAGTTTTGCCGTTTCGCAACCTTCCCTCGCTTTTTCAAAGTGAATTGTTGCTGGCAATAGACCTTGTTCTAAAGCTAACAAGGTAGTAGCATATTCAATTGAAGCTGCTGCTCCAAGGTTATGACCGAAATATGCTTTACTAGAGCTGACATTAATGTCCTTAAATCTATCACCGAAGAAAGACTGTAGCCCTTTTAATTCAGCAGGGTCATTTGCCTTAGTGCCTGTTCCATGAGTGTTGATATATTCTATACGTTCATTTTCAATACCACCCTGCGCCACCGCCATTTGAACGGCATTCAAGATTCCTTTTCCTTCTGGCTCTGGAGCAGTTTCATGATATGCGTCACTACTAAGCCCATAACCATTGATAACTGAGTAGATTTTCGCATCTCTTTCAAGCGCTTTTTCAAGAGGCTCCAAAACCAAGAATGCTGCTCCCTCACCTAGACTCAAACCATATCTGTGGTTATAAGGTGAGCAAGGTTTATCGTTCAATGCTTTTAAAGCATTAAACCCAGCATAAACTGATGACGACATGGAGTCTGACCCGCCTGCAATCATTGCATCAGCATACCCATGCTGTAGCATGTCACACGCAAATCCAATTGCATTTCCACTTGCCGCACACGCAGTATTCAAAGTCATTACTGGGCCATTAAAGTGGAAATGCTTTGCCACAGAGTCACCTTGTTGGAAAAAAGGATAATTTTTAGTTAATTGACTATCAAGATTCGATAATCCATTTTGCTGCTCAAGTGAATTTAGCCCACCATTACATGTTCCAAAAGCTAGACCGATTGTCCCAATATTTTCCTGAGCTAGCCTCGCTTCACTTACCGCCTCTTGAATAGACAAAATAGCGTACTGTGAACAGCGATCAAAGGAGGCTTGTTCTTCTAATGTAAAATGATCGGTTGGTTCATAGCCTTTAATTTCAGCCCCAATACTGCTAATAAACTTACTAGCATCAAACGACTGTATGTTATCAATCCCTGTTTGATTTTGTTTCATATTTTCAAAAGTTTCTTTTTTGTTTTGACCTAGTGCTGATAAAATGCCAATTCCGGTAACTGCTATTTGGAATGGTTTCATTTATTACCACCTCGCTTTTTCCATTTTTTCATCATAAGCAGTGTAGACAATAGTATTTTCAAAGGAATGTTATTGCTACCACTATGCCTCAATACGCTTAGTGGAACGATTTTTTGTATAATGTCCATGTGATCCGGAGATCCATGGATATCATCAAATTCAATGAACTCTAAGTTCGATACATTTTCATTAATAAAGGACTTTTCAGAGAGTGGAATAATTTCATCACGTGTGCTAAAAATATAAGTAATTGGAATGTCTATCCGTTGGATATTTTCAGGGGAGATGGCCAATCCTCTCATATAACTCTGAAGTTTATCTTCGTCAAGTTTGCACACATGAGACAATGTTCTTCTGGTTATGAAGGGTACATTCTCATTTGAATAGTCTTGATAAAAACGATTGAGAGGCGCTCCAACAGTGGTAATCCCTTTGATTCTTGGATCAAATAATGATTGTTTTATAGCTAATTGTCCTCCAAAGCTCATACCAACAACAAAGGTGTTTTCAACATCCGTTTCGTTGGCTAGAGAATTTAGAATCATTTCGATCATCTGATGAGATGATTCTTGAAAGATCATACTATTTTCTCCGACCCCTGGAAATTCCGTGACAACAACCGAAAACCCCATCTTTTTCCCTGTTTCAAGAAAAACGCTCCACTGTTCTTTAATAGAAACAATACCGCCTAAGACAAGTAAGCAAGGCTTTTTAGGATTAAGGTTTGCAGTATAAAAAGAAAGTTTTTTATCATGTACATAAATGGTGTGCTTTTTGACATTATTATCACAATAGTGATCTTCAAAAGCACGAACTAACTCTTCGCTTGATTCCTTTTGTACATTTGTTTCTGGGAACGGAAATCTAGCAAAGTTATAGCACTGGATGGCATCTGATACGTGTCCATTCTCTAAACTTTGTTTCGCTGCCTTTCTCCAAACACAATCCCATGCACCTTCGATTTTGTCCTCATGAGTGGATTCTTTGTAGATTGAGTTAAGAACATGCTGAGGATCTAATCCTTTAAACTGCTGTGATTTAACATGCAAGCCTGCATATTTCTTCAATTCAGATAATTCAATCAATATATAGCACCTACTTGAACGTACTTTAACAGTAGGGAGTGAATAACCTCTGGGTGCTTGAGAATCTGAAAGTGATCACCTTTTATCGCTTTTATAGTCACTGGTAAATCCATGCATTCTTTCCATAAATGGATCTTTTCTATGTCTATAATTCGATCTTCGGTTCCATTAATGACATATGTAGGAAGAGGTAAAGATTCTTTATTAAGTGTAAATGTTCCCACTAATGATAAATCTGCTCGTAAGATTGGAGCAAACCACTTTATAAACATTGGATGTTTTTGCAAATGGTCCGGAATCCCTCCAAGCGCCCCCATCTTTTCCATTAATGTGTGATTATCCCCAGTTGTTATTTGAACAGTACCATTATACTCCTGAAGAGGATTCACACCACTTAACACTCGAAACAAAGGATCATGATCCATTAAACGTCTTGTTATTTCATAAGCAAACAATGCACCCATACTATGACCAAACACACCCCAAGGTTCACCGTCTTGTATCGTTTCCTCGACCTGAGCAATTAGTGATTCAGTCGCCTCATTAAAGTTGTCGACTAATGGCAAATTTCCCTTTTTGCCTCTTCCAGGTAAATCAATAGAAATTACTTCTACGCCATTCATTTTCCATCGTTTAAACATTGATGAAGAACCTCCAGCGCAATGAAAACAAAGCAGTTTCATCAAGCACCTCCCTTAGTAACCACAGGTTACTAACCTGTGGTTACTAACCTGTGGTTAATATAATACACACTTCAAATTACAATATCAACCATATTCCGAAGATAATTGTTAAAAAATTATAAAAAATGTTTATTATGTAAATTTAACAAGATATTGGTCTATTTGTTTATGAGGAAATTCAATGTCATTTCCATGACATATACTAACAGATTTTGGCTTCAATTCTTTTACAATACGGCCACTCTTTACAGCTTCGTCCATATCTGAAGTAAACATAGGCATGGGTTTTTGTAACTTCCCTTTTTTAGAGGTAAACAAATCTCCCCCAATAAGAATACGATCTTTTTCATGGTAGTACACTACGTGTCCGGGAGAGTGCCCAGGGGTATGGATGGGAATTAGATTTGCTAGCTTTTTAAATTTACCATCATTTAATTTTTCTAGTGGCTGCACGATCCCTGGCTGGACCAGCTTTTCTGTTTTTTTTCTACCAGGAAAAGGTTCTTTTCCTTCCATGTGGTTAATATCATTTTGATGAGCATACACAGGAACATTTTCTGCTTCGACTATTTTATTTACTCCACCTACATGGTCTGAATGACCGTGAGTTAAGAGGATCCCTTTTAAAGAACCTAGCTTTTTAGCTTCTCTCAAAATACGCTTTTTCATAAAGGGCATTCCAGTATCAACAAGATAGACTCCATCATCGTCTGTTACAATCCACGCACTCATTTTCATAAAAAACCATGCTTCGACTTTATATATGTTAGGAGATACCTTGAGGACTTTCACTTGCTACCACTCCTTTAATAAAATAATGAACCGACTGTTTTACAATTGGAAGTACTCTTCTTTCAATTTGGATCACTCGTTCTTCCACATCTTTATATGTCATGATGATTCCATGAAGCATGTAATAAATCATTCGACTGAACTCAAGTAGTTGGGCTTCACCCCACTCCGTAAAGTTTTCCTTAACTGCTAATTGTAATGAATCAAAGAGCCTTAATCTCGTCTTATTCAACTCCCATTTTGTTGAAGTTATATCCACTCTACTTGCATCAACTGTTACAAAGGCTTGGTATAAATTTCTATAAAATAATCCGAAGTGAACAAACGTTTGTGATGTTCTTATTAGTTTTTGTTCTGGTGAGAACTTTTCGTTCGTTAATATAGAATTCATTTCTTTTATTAATTTATCTAATGGTTTCTCTGCTAATTCTTCGAGTAATTTTTGTTTGTCATGAAAATACACGTAAATACTCGTATGGGAGCAATTCGCTTCTTTTGCAATCTCTCGCACGGTTACCTGTTCATAACCCTTTTTGTAAAACAAGGTTTTTGCAGCAATTAAAATCCTATCTCTAGCTAAAATTTCTTTTTTTGTCAATGTATTTTCCTCCTCTATAACCATCGGTTAGTAACCAATGGTTATATTATATTGAAAACCTTGTAACTATTCAAGGACAATCTAATACTTAAACTTCCCGAGTCCACGAAAACTCTTGATATATATTTCGAAAACATTCATTATATTCTTTAGGTTTATTCACTAATTCACTTGTAATTGAGTCTTATATCCTTTAGTATCACCACCACTTTCTGAGGAAAATGCTGGTTTTAAGTAAAAATACCTATACTTAGAGTCCTAGTTTAAATTGAGATTTTCCAAAGGATTTATTATTATTGCTAATAAATAAATTAGTAGATTTACTATAATTAGGGAGACTATATGAAAAAAAATACTACTAAATATATACTACTTGGTTTTCTAGCTAAAAATTTTAACACTGGATATGAAATAAAAACGCTAATAGATCAAAACATGAGTAGCTTTTGGAAATTTAGTTACGGACAAATATACCCTACACTAAAGATATTAGTAAAAGATGAGTTAGCAACAGTTATTACGATTCATCAAGAAGGTAAACCTGATAAAAAAGAATATAAAATTACAGATAAAGGAATTGAAACATTTGAAAAATGGCTTCATCACCCTATAAATGACCTTCCGGTAGTAAATAATATCATCTTATTGAAAGTTTTTTTCCATTATCATAAGGATGATGAAGCTATAATCAATCAAATAGAGTCCTATAAATTACTCTTAATAAATAGACTGAATACGTATTATGCTATTGAAAAAACATTTCAATCAGAGACTCAAAACAATGAGGATCCACTTTATTGGCAACTCATACTGGATTATGAAAGAAGAAGAATTGAGGCTGCAATCATGTGGTGTGAGACAGCTAAAAATAAAATCTCAAATTAATTTATGTATTAATTAGCTAAATATAAATAGTGAACCTAACCATAATAAGACTTGTTTTAACTCTTCATAGAACTAAGATTATATACGAAGTTGAGTTTAAATAACTCCCTTCCTTTCCTATACACTAGTTAGTAGTGACTGATCTTTACTAGTATAAAAATTACAGCATGGATATTTGTGGTAAAATAGACAATAGTATAAATTACTGAAAGGACAAATCAAATGTCTCTGACAAGTTTATTAAAAGGTTCGAAGCCTAATCAAAAAGAATTTCAAGAGATTCTAAGAGTAGTTATTCCAATCAAAAAATCATTTCAAACTATCTCTGGTAAAGAAGCATTTTCTAAAAACCAGTACGAAGTTTTAGTCCCCTATAATTTAGTGAAAAATTATAATTCTTCAGTCGTTGGAACCGCATTTGATTATTTAGCCAGGATCATGCTATCTCGAGTAGTAAAGAAAAATAGAAGTGAAGCTTACAGTGATATTTCAGCTGAGCACGGATTAATTATCTTATCAAGTTTTTTAAAAAATCATCGTACTCTTAGTTCAAAAATTGAAAGAAGATTTAAAAGATCAGTTAAAAAATTGAAAAAATACAGTAATAATAAAAAGCCGATCATCCAATTATTAAAAGATGCGTGTTTCTTAGCTAAGTTTGATCACATTCTTCGTTCTGGTCTTCCTCCAGCAAATATTTATGAGAAATCTTTTTTTAGTGATCCTGATGAAGAGATCCTTAGAGAGTTAAACTTGTTATGTGATGTATTTCAAAAAGAGTTTATACCAACAATTGTAAGGTCAAATAGTGAAATTATTTACAATCCGAATTTTGGTGTTTCCTCTGCTTTTGTTGGAGGCGCAGACGGTGACGTAATTATTGACGGTACACTATATGATTTTAAAACTGGAAAAAACGTGGGTTATAGATGGCAAGAAGTTGCTCAAATAGTAGGATATTATTTGCTGAATGAATTATCTCTTGAAGTTATGAACTCAAAAGAAAATTATTTTATAGATGACTCTTATCGACATTTAGATATTAAGCGAATTGCCTTCTATAGAGCCAGATATGGTGAGATTGAATACATAGACACATCGTATTTTGACAAATTTGCAATTGAAAAATCTAAAAAGGACCTTGCTGCTTATTTTGTTAGAAGCCCTAATATGAGCAGGCCGATGATTGAAAACCTTCATATATTAAAAGACTTAGCCAATACTTAATTTCTAGTAAAACTAAGTGTTGTTTAAACAAATAAGAACAATATTAACTCAAGATACTCAATTGTCAAAGTTGTCCCATAATCTCAGGAATTTTTGGTAATTATGATAACCTATGATTTAAGGAGTTCCCCTGACTCCTTCCCCCCTTATATTATACATAATAATTCACCCCCCATACTTAATCATGATGGGGGGTGAAGTTTGTAATTGTATTTAGTTCTATGACTAGAAGAACATTTTAGCAGTGAAGGATAAATTAATATCTTCGCAAAATTGATATTATACACGAAGTTAAAAAGATCTATTTCTAGTCCCCTCTCTGGTATTAATAATTAAACACTTCTCAATCTCCTACATTAAATTGTCTTGCACCTTAAATAAATACTATCAATGCCCCCTTCGATAACAACTGATATAATAAAAGAAGCAATAAGTTCAAAGAAGGACTGTGAGCAACAATGAATTCTATACAATTTGGAAATAAGAACATTTACTATACATTAAAAGAAAGCCATAACCGAAAGACTTTTTCAATTTCAGTAAATCAGTATGGAGTGAACGTTGTTTCTCCTCCCAATGTTCCAATAGATAAGATAGAAGATATCCTCTTTAAAAAAGGGCCGTGGATTGTAAAACAACTATCAGACTTTCAAGAAATGCAGGAAAGCGTAAAACTAAGATCGTTTGTTTCTGGTGAAAAATTACCCTATTTAGGTCGACAGTATCGTTTAAAGATTATGAAGACCGATCAACCGACTCCTGCACTTCGTTTTCATAAAGGACGTTTTTATGGAGAAGTTCACCATTCATGCAGGGAAGAAGAGTATCGCGCTCTTTTAAGGCCCCTTTATATTGAATGGGTGAAAAGAAAAGGCGATAAGTTTACGAAGGATCGATTAGAACCTTTCACGTTAAAGCTTCAAAAAGAACCAAAGAATGTAGTGATCAAAGACCAAGAACAACGTTGGGGCTCTTGCACACCGGAAGGAAAGCTGTTACTAAATTGGCGGATTTTCTTAGCGCCTGCCTCCATCGTTGACTATGTCATCACTCACGAGCTAGCACATTTAGTACACTTAAACCATTCGAAAGAGTATTGGGACACGGTTCGTATGTTACTCCCGGATTATGAGGATCGGAAAGAGTGGCTACGTTTGAAAGGAGCTACTCTTGAGGTATAACTACAGCAGAATTTCATTTATATGAAATTCTGCTGTTTTCGTCTTCATCACTTCTCCTAAAACAAATCCTTAAGACAAAACACGCTATTCTATTAATTTTCACTAAATGACTGATGCTATAATAATATAAAATTACAATAATCGGGGGAAAAAGGATTGAGTATTTGGTTATTTCGAGCAGGCTCCAATGGGGAATTCGAAAACAAATTTCTGCAAGATAATCGCGTTTATTTAACTTGGGACGAACTGGATATAGATTTAAGTACATTCAACAAAAAAGAAGAACTTTATTCATTTTTAGTTGAAAAGTATAGTCTTGAAAAGCAAAAAACAGCGATTAACTGGGCATCACAAATATACCCAATAGCTCATAGAATGAAAATAGGGGATTGGATTGCGTTACCTAGTAAAATAAATCGAACCATTCACTTTGGTAAGATCATAAGTGATTATCACTATGATCCGAGCTCTGGGAACCCCTATTATCATTACAGAGATGTAGACTGGTTTGCAATGGATGTACCGAGAGATAGATTCGAACAAGATCTTTTGTACTCCTTAGGTGCCTTCATGACCATTTGTAAAATACATAAGAATAATGCAGAAGGTCGCATAAAAGCAATGTATCATAATAACTGGAAAGTTACTGACAAGCCGATTCCTGATAAGATTGAAGATACTGAAGATGAAGTATTGCCTGATTTAGAAGAGTTTATCGAAGACCGGATTTCCGAGCATATCATTCAAAAGTTTAAGGGTCATAAGATGGAAATGTTAATAGAAGAAATTTTGAAAGCAAAAGGATTTACGACATTTAGAAGTCCTGAAGGCGCTGACCAAGGGGTAGATATCTTAGCTGCTGCTGATACACTTGGCTTCGGAGCACCAAAAATTTGTGTTCAAGTGAAAACGACAGATACCCCTGTAGATCGCCCAACGATGGACCAATTAATTGGAACGATGAGTAATATTAACGCAGATTATGGACTCCTGGTTTCATGGAGTGGCTTCAAAAGCTCTGTAATGAAAGAGATTCCAAAACAATTTTTCCGATTACGCCTATGGGATTCAGCTAAAGTCATCGAACAACTTTTTGAAACGTACGATGCGTTGAGTGATGACATTAAAGCAGAAATTCCATTGAAAAAAGTATGGATGTTAAACAAAGAAGACTAATAATCATAAGAAAACAAGGAGCCTATAAAATAGACTCCTTGTTTTCTTATATCAATCTTAATTCAACTATAATCAAGATGCTATATATATGTGATTATTTGTACTGCACCTCAGCAAGCGCAGTAAAATATCCAACAAGCATGGAGGCGTCATTGATGCCGATTTTTTTCTTTAAAAGGAGGATTTTCAAGTCTGCATTGAGCTTTCGTTTAAAGTCGATTTTGGATTTCCAATCCGGAATATCCGATACCCGTTCTTCAATGAATTGTTGAACGTCCACGGCCAACCCTTTTAGTTCTTGTTCCTCCCGATCTTCAAACGTTTCACTTAATTTATTAAAATACGGTTCCTGTTCAGGCGTAAGACCACTCTTGGTACGGCCTTCGGCTTTTTTTAAAAGTTCTTCACGAAACTCGTAAAGCTTTTGAATCAGTTCATGAATATCTTCTTTGCGATCGTTGAACCGTTGAAGAAGATCTTCTACCTTTTTCTTTAAAGAAGTATAGTAGACTTCGTCCTCGTCCATTTTTACTGAGATTTCTCGCTTAATGGCATGCTCGATTTGCGCTGCCTTCGATTCTGGCAGTTCATTGTTTTCGACTTCCTCTTTAAATCGGGCATCCAGAATCGGAACGGGATCCCGTGCATCGATCTTCTCGGATAGTAGATACTTATGGACCAGTTGGCGAACTTTTTCGCCGCAATCGGAGATATTCAATCCATCGTCCACTGAAAAGCGCGATTTGGCCTGCAGCCGTATAGCCCCTAGCTGCTGTAAGTCCCTTACGAATTTTTCTGCCTTCGGACTCGGCATCACTTTGTCCATACTGCCTGCAAACCGTTTGTATGCCACATCAAATTCAGCCCGAGTATCTTCTGCTTTTAATCGAAGGATGCGTTCTTCCGTTTGCTTGTCCGATAGTCCGTCAAAGAATCGCATAGCAGATCGATGTCGCTGTTCTAAGCGAGGAAGCTCCTCGTCAATCGATTGAAGCGCTCCCTTCACGTCATTGGAACTGAAAATTTCGAGGGCTTGATCCAAGAATCGGGAAACCCCGAAATAATCAACAATCAGGCCATAGGATTTATGTTCGTCGTATCGACGATTCGTCCTGGCAATGGCCTGGAGAAGGTTGTGTTCACGTAACGGCTTATCCAGATACATGACCTGTTCCACCGGTGCATCAAACCCCGTCAATAACTTGTCGCACACTATCAACATCGCCAGTCGATCTTCCTCAAAAGGCTTTTTAAATCGTTCAATGTACTCTTTTTCTTGTTCTTTCGTAATATGATGACTTCTTAACGGCTCCTTGTCATTATGACCAGACGAAAAGATGACCGCCGTTTCAAACTGCCCTGCCGCATACTCATCAATCAATACCTTATACTTCACCGCAGCTTCACGGGAAACAGCGACCACCTGCGCCTTATATCCATTTACGAGAATGTGAGATTCAAAGTGACGGACGATATCAAGTGCAATTTGATCCATTCGATCAGGGGCCGTCAAGATAAGGGCTTCATTGACGTGCTTTTGTTTGATTTTCTCACGGTCCTCTTCTTTGTACTCAAAGAACACCCGGTCAAATAGCTCGTCCAAGGAGTCCCCTTTTACCTGCAGACTTGGCAAGCGAGATTCATAATGTATCGGTACCGTTGCTCCATCCTCCACGGCCTGCTCAATGGTATATTTATCAATATATGAACCGAATTCCCCTGTGGTTGAGCGCTTCTTCTTATCAATCGGCGTTCCCGTGAACCCGATGAAGGTCGCATTTGGGAGAGCCTTTCGCATGTTAAGAGCGAGCCCCTTATATTGCGAACGGTGGGATTCATCCGTCATGACGATAATGTTTTCCTCTTCTGAAACGATTGGGAAGATCTTATGTCCTTCATCATCCTCAGTCCCCTGAAACTTCTGAATCAACGTCATGACCGTCGTTCCTGGCCCTTTTATCAGCTGCGTTTTCAAGTCCTCCATGGACCTTGCTTGTGTAGGGTTTGGGAAACCACAATTTTGAAAGGTTTTCGTGATCTGATCGTCCAAATCCTGACGATCGGTAACGATGACCAACATCGGGTTGTTCAAGGATGCAATCCGGCGTAATTTCATCGCCATGTAAACCATCGTCAGGGACTTTCCTGACCCTTGTGTGTGCCAAATTACACCACCGCGAAGTGAAGGTTTGTCCTGGGTCATGATACGCTCGATTCCTTTTTGGACCGCACGATATTGTTGATAACGGGCTAGCTTTTTGACCTTTCCATCGAACACGATGAAGTTCCTGAGCAAATCGAGAACGGTTTCTTTTCGTAACATCCCTGACACCAAGATATCCTGAGGGCGATCGCTTCCCACCTCATCCAACGTCAGAGGATAAGGATCCTTCCATAATCCGTAGTGTTGAGGACGTGATAAGATCGTTCCAACACGTGCACGGTCACGACTCGTGACAATAAGCATTTGGTTATACCACAGCAATTTCTCGTGCGTTTCCTGATAGCGATCCATCTGACGAACGGCTTCCGGAAGCTGTTTGTCCCATTTTAGTTTAGGGCTCTTGCATTCAATCAAAACAAGAGGCAATCCGTTGATGTACAACACAACATCTGGCCGGATCGTACCACTCGCATTCTCATACGAGATTTGATTGACGACTAAAAATTCATTTTGATCCACGTCTTCAAAATCAAATAACTGAACGGTTTGATGCTTCTTCCCACTTCCACGGTCCTGGAGCACCACCCCCCCTTGACCAAACAGCCAATTAAACAGTTGATGATTGGCACTCCATAAGTCTTCCGCCTGAACCACGGTCAACTGTTTGATGACTTTCTCCACATTACCGTCATCAATCCAAGGATTAAAACGCTTAATCGCTTGAGCTAAGCGCTTGTCCAAGACAACGGAAGCGCGCGTCGTACGCTCTTGATCCAACTCGGTCCCAGCTATGTATGTATAACCAAACCCTTTAAGTTGTTCAATGAAAGGTTTCTCAACCTCTGTCCACTCATACCCTTCCATTCTCTCCCCTCCTATATCGAAAAGCTGAAGGCGTTCGCTCAGTGGCGACAAGCAAAGATTAAGTCCCAAGAAGATTGTTCTTTAACCTTAATGGGGGTTAGCTAACGCCTGAAGCTAGACACCATATCCTCGACTTCCTTATACTATGACTCGCATCTTCCCTGTCAAGAGCTGCTGCATTAGCCCTTTTTTTAGTCCTTGCAGTCTAACTTTTTCTTTTGTGTAAATATCAATCTGTTCATCGACAGATGAAAGTATTTCTGCAATTTTTCTTTGTTCTTCAAGATGGGGTAAACCTATTTTATGTTCTAAAATATCCCCTCGACTAATGCCTGGCACCATCCCTACTTTGTTATACACTATCTTTTCAGCATGAAGAGTTGTTAAATAATAAAGGAAAGTTCTTTCTATCCGTATAGATGGAACAATCGCCATAATATCTCGTCCAATAGCGAATGGACCACCAGGGAAAATAGTTCCTGTTCCAGAACCTTTAACTGTTATAAAAAAACAACTTACAGGAGCGATTTTTCGTGGCTTCTCTACCCACTTATTTTCTACTATACTTTTTCCATCCCATTGTTCAGGTCCTGTAACATATGCTACTCCTATTCCTTTTTTATTTACTTCTTTAACAGATGAAGATTGTCCACTTACAAGAGCAATAACTTCGTCCATTTTAACAACTTCCCACTCCACCGGAATCTCACCCAATTCCGTCTTCTTAAACTCTGTATGTCCAATCCCCTTCGTCAGCAGCTGCTGCATCAACCCTTTTTTAAGTTCTTTCGTCTTTTCCAACAACTGATCAGTCGTCTCAATCGTTCTATCAACAGTGGAGAGGGTTTCTACTATTCTTTGTTGTTCTTCTAAAGTTGGCAACATCACTAAAAAGCTACTAAGAGCACTTGAATACAAATGATATACAGAAGACCCTTGAGCCAACTTCGACAAATCATTTTTACGCACGGAGTTTATTAAGTAACTTAAAAATGCTCCGGAAATATCTGAGTTTGGAGTAAAGATATTTATATCTCCTCCGATTAATACATCATCAGATAACAAAGAACTAGCACAAGCTATATCAAAGGCTGTTTCTCCAGATGATGGTATTAATACATCATTATATTTTCCTACGACGCTCTTGGATTTGTTTACTGATGTTTTACTGTGAATATGTTCTATAGTCTCTTTATATTTCGTATAAAGTTCACCATACAATACACAAGGATGTCCTTCATCAGTTAAATCCTTTTTAGCAATTCCTTTACCTTTTTTAAATACACCGATATTTCCTAGTTTTTTAATACTCCACTCCTCAGGAATCTCACCCAACTCCGTCATCTTATATCCTTCTGTTACACCTTTCACTTCTGTCACCATCACTTCTCACCAATTCCTAACTCTTTAAGAAATCCACTCAACTTCGCTTTCTTCTCGGTCTGTTCCTCTTCCAACTGACGAAGATTCGAAAGGACCGCATTCAAGTCAATCAGTTCTTCCTCTTCCGTCTTATCGACATAACGCGTAATATTTAAGTTGTAATCATTGGCTTTCATCTCTTTAAGCGAAACCACTTTCGCATACTTTTCTATATCTTCGTAAGCATCAAATGCCTTTACGATCTTCTCCACATCCGAATCCCGAAGGGTGTTTTGATTCTTCCCTTCCTGGAAGTCCTCTTCTCCTGCAATAAAGAGCACGTTGCCTTTTCGTTCCTCTGCTTTATTGCGGTTAAAGATTAACACACACGCAGGTATTCCGGTTCCATAAAACAGACTGGATGGGAGACCAACCACAGCCTCCAATAAATCCGATTCCAATAGCCCCTGACGAATTTTCCCTTCTGCGCCACCACGGAACAACACGCCATGCGGCATGACCACACCACAGACACCGTCTGCTTTTAACGATGACACCATGTGTTGGATGAATGCATAGTCCCCGGCATTTTTCGGTGGAATCCCGTATTGGAAACGGCCGTAGACGTCGCCTGCTGCTTCCTCACGTCCCCATTCCTTTAAGGAGAAAGGAGGATTGGCGATAACACGGTCAAACAACATTAATTCGCCATCTTCTACGAGCTTCGGCTCACGGATTGTGTCGCCTTTCACCACCTTATGATCTGGTAAGCCATGAAGCAGCAAGTTCATTTTTGCAATCGCCCAAGTTCCGAGGTTTTTTTCCTGACCAAATAACGAAAGGGCTTGAGGATTTCCACCACGAGCACGCACGTAATCCACGGATTGAATCAGCATTCCTCCAGATCCACACGTCGGATCATATACTCGCATTTTTTCTTCCGGTTTTATGAGTTTGACGATTAATTCCACCACTTTGGAAGGGGTATAAAACTCCCCACCCTTTTTTCCGGCATCGTCGGCAAACATCTTGATTAAATACTCATAAGAGCGTCCCAACATATCCGGTTCGTAAAGGTTGCTGTTAGCTAAATTCAATTGAGAGAAGTGTTGCAACAACCGTTGTAATATACTGTCTGTCAGAACATCTTTTCGATTGAAATCAATCGGCGTCAACACGTCTACGAGTGTCTGATTTTCATTTTCCAATGCTTCAAACGCTACATTGATTGCGGTTCCGATATCTTCAGAATGTTTACGAATGACTTCCCATCGTGCAGCAGGTGGCACATAGAATTGGTACTGCTGCGGATCATCTGCTACCAGTTCTCCAATTTCTTCTCCATGCTCTTTAATAAGATAATGTCTTCTTTCTTCAAAGACGTCACTCAGACGTTTGATGAAGAGTAAACCAAATATGTAATTCTTATAGTCACTGGAATCGATTGACCCCCGTAAGATGTCTGCCGATTTCCAAAGGTGCGATTCTAATTCTTGTCGTGTTAACTTCGTTGTCATGTGTATTCCTCCATTACTTTATCTTTACCTATTTTACCATTTATGTGGAAGGGTTTGTGTGAGCAAGTGAAAAGGCTCCTCACGGGAGCCTTTATTTATTGAAATCAAATATAATCGTTCCGACAAAACACAATGGAAAGTAAGTGTTTATGTTAAAAATGTCTTATCTATACTTCCTAATGGCTCATGTAAAGATTTTTTCATGCTTTTTAATAGTTCTTTCATATGTTTGTTTTGGAACCTTAAGTATTCGTGCTCATTATTACTCTTGAAATAGACAATTAAATAAGAGAATAGCTCATTTTGAAGCGAGAGAGAGTCTTTAACAAGTTGGTAGCAGCTTTGTTCAGACCTCTCGTCCTTATGGTCTTCCCCTTCAACAGTAACAACTGATTCAAATAATTTTGTGAAAATAAATATCACAAAAATTCTAATTAATAGTGGATTGTTTTCTTTTGAGTACGTATATGTTGGCATGTCAATATAGTGATCAATAATCCCATAGTTGCAATGAGCATAACGTGATAATATATCATAGAAGCGAGTGAAGTAAGTTTTATCTTTTCCTAATTTGTATGTACTAGGACCATGCGATTGTTTTCCTACTTGGACTTTATCTCTGTTAACTATCATTCCTCCTTCATTGACTATGTAATGTCCTAGCGCTATTTGAACTGGATTAGAAATGAAATCATCAATTCTATCTGGGTGTTCTTGGAAATATCTAGTACTTAAATAATTCTCAAAGACACTCCGGAGTAAAATCATTGCGTCTTCATTTTGACTTTCATCTAACAATGATTTTATACTAATCAAAGATTTAGTGCTTTTAGTAAAAGAAAAATATTCAAAGTCATATACTAACTTAGTATTTTTCTCCTTAATTATTAATAAGTCATGAAGTCCATATGGAAAACATGAATACTGAACAAATTTTCTTGATTCAAAAATGAATTTTTTTATAATCTTATTAATTTCATTGATATATTGAGTATTATTCATATATATCTCCTTCTGTAATTTCATCTATACTACACCATAAACTAGTTTCTCTTTCAACATCCCCCAAAATAGAATAGACATCTAGTACCACTACTCCATTAACGACTCATCTTTCAATGTTAAACATTTCAGATTTTGAAGCTATTTACTATCAATATTCTGGGTTATACATAGATACTCTATAATAAGGCTAAAATTGTGAGTTATTTTTTTCTTCTCGAAAAATTATTCTCTTAAAACCTTTTATAAAAAATCCTGAAAATTCCAACATCTTTTTTGACATATTTTTCAAAACAGGTTATTTTTATAATGAGTCTAGTAATATATGCACACTGCTTTGAAGTATCCATCAAGATTTGGCCATATGTTAATTGATTCCAATCTACTATGAAGGGGAATTGTCATGCCAAATAATTTGAAGATCCAAGATGCTACTGTAGTTGTTCGTCCGACTTCTCGTTATTCAGGAATTGATTACGACGAGGTAAATGTAATTTCAACCATTATTACAGAAGGGGAATTAACCGAAAAGTATTTTGTACCAGCAGAAACATCATTACCACCTCATATTCAAACTTTCATTCAAAAAGAGGGATTAGCTTTTCGACCTTATACAGAACAAGAAATCATGGCAGGAACTGAAGATATATTGGAGCAAGCTAAAAATGGGAATCTTGAGGGTACTAGTAAGGATTCTGCTCATTTTATTCTGCGGTCCGTTTTGGTTCACACCCCACTTAGACAAATCACTAATCACGATAACGAATATATTTACGAACTCCGTTATAACTATAAGTTGTTCCCCACAGAAGAAAATAAATATGATTTTAACATCAAATTACCATTTGATGGATTACAAATGCCAAATGGGAGCCGAATTGAGTTAACTGTAATTACACCACGCGGGGCTAAAATTGACAGAGAACAAACAAAAGGACTAGATGAAAACGGTGCTAATATTGAAGAAGTTATAACCCAGCTTTCTAGCACTGGAAAATTTGCTACTGAATTCCAATACCAGCAAGATCCAGACTTCAACGTAAGATACTACTATTAATAGTATCAAATTAATTTATTTCTTTGATAAATATCTATAAAATGTAGCTCTACTGATTCCAGTAGCATCCAATATTTCCTGGATACTATATTCCTTACTATCGTACATCCGAAAGGCCAAATCCAACTTGGATTGGTCTTTTTTGGGTCTTCCTCCCTTTCGCCCTCGAGCTCTTGCTGCATCCAATCCCGATTTGGTTCTCTCTGAAATGATGTCGCGCTCAAACTGAGCTAACCCACTAAAGATCGTAAATACGAGTTTCCCCATCGCAGTTGTCGTATCGATATTCTCATTGATCGAAACAAAGTTGATGCCCTTTTCCTGAAAGTCATTGATCAGATTCACCAGGTGTTTGGTGCTTCGACCTATCCGATCGAGCTTATAAACGATAACTGTATCCCCTTCTCTTAAATACTTCAGCATTTCCGTAAACGCTGGGCGTTCCTTTTTCGTTCCCGTGATTTTCTCTGAGTAGATGTTCTTCTCTTTCACCCCGTATTTCGTTAACGCATCGAATTGCATATGTAAGTTTTGGTCCTTCGTACTGACTCGAGCGTATCCAAATAACATAACGGTCTCCCCTTTTCGATTGGTGGTTGTACTTCTATATTATCAAAAAGGTTAGTTGAGGTATATATTGAAACTTTGATTATGAGATGGTTTTTGATACAAGTTTTAGAGGAGTTTTGAATCGTTAGAGTTTAGTTCCATAGATGTTATCAAAAACGAACATTTGATAGCGATATTTTTTATAAGAGTAGATCGAACATGACTATTCTCAATTAATCCATTTTATCAAAGCATTGAAGGTATCTTTAGAAGCTATCACTCGATCCAGAGTATACAAATCTTTGTCCATCTTGTTCCCTCCCAAAATTGGTTTACATCAAGTACCTAAGATAAAGAAAAAATAGAATGATTTTTTAGAAATTACGCCAATGTTATTTATTTGTGGTATAATTGTTATACAATAAGATGGGCGGTGAAATTATGAATACAGTATTACATTTTGTGGATTCAGCACTCATGTATCATAGAGGTAAGCAAACTGGTTTAGCCGGACTTATGGGGATTATACTCACTATTGTAATAGCGGCTTACTGGGACCAAGTACTTCCGATATTTAAATTTATAGGAGTCGTATCTTTATTAGATTCAATGGGACTTATTGTAGATGGCGCGCCAGGTATGACATTTTATCGAATTACAGTGGCTGCATTTGCTCTATCGCTAGCTTTAATGTTAATAGGTTCGATATTACTGGCCATTACCCTTTTTATAGTTGCTATTACTCAAAACGAATTTTTTCAGAAGATCCTAATTGGATTATTGTTTGTAGTATTTTTCCCTCTAGTATTACTGTATTGGTTTATTCTTTTATTAGGATTCATAGCCGATAAGGATGAAAAAAGGCTTGATCCAAAAGGTTATGCGGAAAGAAAGAGATTAGCGGTAAATAAAGATGTAATTGATTATTTTATAAATGCAGGAGTCGAAGATGAAAAAAAGAAATTGGAAAAAGAAAGAGATGAATTATTTACTAAAGTTATGTACGGAAAAGAGCCACCTGAAAAACGTCCAAACTTAGATGAAGAAATAATAGTACAAAATAATATCCTTACATTCGAGGAAGCCTACAATAGACTTAACAGACTCCCTACAAAAGGTGATTATTTTTTCTTATTAGGGATTACTTATGAACGAGAATTATGTATCTTGATACCAAAACCAGTAGCTCCTAAATGTTTACCGATATTTAATGATCCTGATACTTTTGTTGGTGAAAAAATAAAACTAACAGGTGCTATGAAAGATGGTGAATTTCAATTAGATAAACATCAAGAATATATCAGAGAGACCGAGTACCCTGATACTCAATTCAAGAATTATATGGAGTTTGACCAATTTAGACATACGTTTACTTACTTTAAATATAATGAAATTGAAACTTATATAGATTTGTCTAGAGCAAAAGAACTTCATCCAAAACTGAAATTTTATAGGTACTATAAACATTTTATTCACTTCATTGAAGAACAACAAAATCTATACTTTTCAGGTAAAGAGTATTTAAAACAGCAAATTTCAGATGCTACGAATAAAGAAGATTTTGATCACTTTGTATCAGAAATCAAAAAGTATAATGCAAGTAACGAAGGCGCCGTTCAGTACATCTGGGAACAAGAACAATACGCTCGACAAGCAGAAGGATGAATAGAATGAAACTTGGCGAAGAAGAATTAATACAATTACTCAAACCTCATAAGCAGGCTATGACTACTGTTAGAGCATGGGATGAATATTCTGATACCCATAACCTCCCCCGCTCTATAACGTTAATAAAGCGGTTTGGTTCATGGAACAAAACTAAGCAATTATTGGAGATATCTAAGATAAGGCAGCGGGAGAAATACACCAGGAATGAATTAATCCATATTGGTAAGGAGCATATCAACTATTTCTCAACAAAGAGAAATTGGGAAAAGTATGCTAGTGAGCAACATCTTCCTTCTCCTCAAACGTTTATAAATGAATTTGGTTCCTGGAACTCTACTCGTGAAGCACTCAACTTGCCTCCTGCTTCAAAGGTTAGGAAAAACGAGTATGCTAAAAGTGATATAATGCATATTCTAAATGACCATATTGACTCCTTTGTAGGTAGAGATTCTTGGAACCAATATGCCAGAGAGAACAATCTTCCCTCATATAGCACGCTGTATAAGTATTTAACTTCAGAAGAAATACAGTATTATAAAAACAAAAATCGCGCTAACCCTTAAAAGGTTAGTGCGATTCTATTTCCTCAATCATGTCCCAAGCAGAGGTGCTAACTGAATAGATTTCATCATTCTCCGCATGAGCTGTTCCTCCTTTGACAAAGCTTATTTCTAAACTAATCTCTAAACCATCTTCATACCGCAAAATAACTTTTGACTCATCCTTATCAGCTCCAAAAGAGCCTTTTAATGGCGTATAGCCAACTCCGACTAACGTTTTGTTCCTAGAGATACGATCCATCATTTTTTGTGCTACTATGGTTTTATCTATTTCATCATCTTTAAATAAGTCCTTAGAGATAGTTTCAGTGTCAAATGCCTGAATAAAGAGTTCAGGATTATCCATTAAAACTGTGGCGAAAAGGTATTCAACTACTCCCTTCTTATTTTTGTATTTAGCTAAAATTTCTTCATCGGGATGATCAACAAATCCTCCGTCATAATCTGAAGTATTCACCCATTTCCTTACTATTTCCTCTTGAGCTTCAACTTTTTTAATCTCTTGTAAAATTTCATTTTGAGAGTCTTTATTTATAGGGAGATCTTCTGCTTGGTCTCTCCCTAAATACACCAACAATAAGATAATCACAGTGATTATAATCAAGCCTAGACAACTTAATATAATTTTTTTCATTTTAACTCCTTGAAGGGAATTTATAAAAATTTGCATTTAAAATATTGGGAAGTATAATTAACATAATCTAACTAAATTAAGGGTTTTTTTAGAGTTTATATGTTCTTTTGTATTTCTTAGATTAAAAGGGCACTACTAGTACCGGATCAATAGAGGCACTTTTTGAAGGGTTCCATGAGCCCTGGTGCACTTCGAAGTGCAGGTGTTTACCAGTAGAGTGGCCTGTACTACCCATATTCCCTAACATTTGCCCTTTACTAACTGTTTGTCCATTTGCTACGGTCCTGTGGGTCATATGTGCATATAGCGTTTCATATTGAACTCCATTTATTTTGTGCCTTATAATAACGCAATTTCCATAGGAACTTGATAGGTATGAACGAACCACAACTCCATCAGCAGCTGCAACAATTGGAACCGCTTGAGTCCTTCCACCTCCACCAATATCAACACCAGCGTGGAGTTTACCCCATCTTCCCCCGTATCCTGACGTAATGCTCCCAGTAGCAGGTCTCATAAAATCACCGCTTGTAGCAGGAGGTAAATTGCCTTCACTAGGTACATAAGTTGCTTGAGCTTTATACTTATCAGCATATTTCATAACTTTATCTACGTACCAGCCTGCATGATTGTAAGCATATACCGCTTTACGTTGATCTAAGGAGTATCCGTTTTTGGATAAATAATAAGCTGCTGTTGCTACTGCGTCTTCAATATCCCAAGGATCTGCTTTACCATCCCCATTGGCATCTCTACCATATCCATTATATTTTTTAATCATTGCAGGATCCGTTTTAACTTCATTCGGAATAGTAGCATTTCCTAAACCACCAGTACATCCAGGATATGCCCACCCTAGCCATGTACATTTCATGAACTGAAGATCTCCTTCTGCGCCTACGCTAGACGTCATTGTTTCATGAGTGGAGAAACCGGTTTCTACGAAATGAATGGCTGCTAAAACAAACCAATCAACTCCATATTTCTTCTCTGATTCTAAATAATAAGGCATGTACTGTGGAGGAACACCATTCCCAGGAATGATAGTGCCATCAAATCCAGTATAATTCCCAAATCCACTTCCCATACCTGACAACCAGTCAATATAAGCCATTTGTCCGTCTGCAAAGAGATAATTAATTTCTACGAGCCTTTTGTCGTTTAATGTAAATCCATTGGAATTCAAAATAGCATCAAATGTGCTGTAATCTTCTGTTGTATTTTCAGTAGTATCGAATTTTTGATGGCGTGTTTTAGTCGTTGTTTCGATTTTTACTTGTTTTGATTTTTCTACTTCTCGAGTTTTTGTAACGACACGATCGCGATATCTAACTACTCTAATTCCATTTTCATATGTCACATATGGAAAACTTTCTGTGACTTCATATTCCTCTGTCTCAGTCCAAGTATCCGTTCGATAGGTGACTTTTGTTTTACTCTTCCAATCAGTGGTTTTTTTAGTATGGGTGAAGGTGCTTGAGCCGTTCCAGTAATCAACCGAGGTTAATTTGGTAACCCATTTATCTTTTCTTTTTACTTTGCTCCAGGAGCCACAGTCTCCATCTTCACAAACTTTTGTTTTAGTTTCCGTCCATTCATTAAAATCATCATACATAAACTCTGGTGCTAATTCATCAGCCATTTTTCTTATGAGTTCTTTGATTTCATCTTCGTCCTTTTGTTTCACTGTATCTAATTGAATGACAGCTGCAATTAATTCCTCGGGTACTCTATATGGTCTTTGAAGTGGGTCGTCCATATCCACCGTACCTTCGGATTGCTCAACTATATATTCATGAAGGTCTAATTCATCGCCTTCTAATCCCGTTCCTGTACCAAACATTAGAGAAGAAACCATAAAGGCAACTACAATTACTACGAATACTCCAATCATAATCCCTATTACAGGGAGGCTAACGCCCCCCAATAAGGATATTAGAAGTTTTACTAAAGCGGCCACAGCATGTTTAACTACTTTAAGCGCTAATTTAGCACCTTTTTTGGCAATTTTTTTAGCTAGTTTTCTACCTTTTTTAGCGGCTGCATTTTTAATTTTATCTTTCGCGATCTGCTGTAGTTGAGATCCTTGATTCTCATCCGGAGGTTTAGGCAGTGCCATTAAAAAGTACCTCCAAGAGACTTATGTCTTACCGCCTCAAAATCATTCCTACGAGAGGCTCTTTTATTACTCTTTATTGGAATCAGGTCTTCAGGAGTAAGAGAAGTGGCGTAATTAGTAGCTTTACCGTTTTCATCTTGTGCGTCCTCTTGATTAAACCTCCTGTTTCTAACAGAGTAATTTACCACACGTGATTCATTTGGATTCAGACGAGCATCTCCTGCTCCATATGGAGAAACACGATGTTTTTGCCCCTGACTATCTGTTCCTTTCATATAGCTACGCTCTTTTGTTACTATCATTTTCAAGTCTTTCATTTGACTTTGAACATCGTTGGAATAGAATTGTCCACTATCGACTTGCTGATTATAAGCCTGGACTTCTTGAATAACTCTTGGATTTTTTCGTGTATTTCGATTTGCCAACAAATTATTTGGAGAAACATCAATGCGCCGATTTAACTCGGATTTTCCGCCAGCAGAATCATAACGATATGGATTAGAATCTTGTAGTAGAGTATCATCCTTAACGGTTAAGTCCTGGTATACTGTATCTCCTTTTTTCAAAGCGCTATCTCCAGAACCATGTCTTGAAATTACACGAGTTTGGCCAGTACGATCTCGTACTTGTATAAAGCTTTTGTCATTCGTGGTGACCATTTGAACGGAGCCTTTAGCAATTTCCATATTTCCGTTTCCATCATCAACCTGTTGGGCTAGGTGCTTAATATCTGATACTTCTGCGATTTGATCATTAACCGGGCGATTATACGGATTATGTTTTGATGCTAGGTTGCTAGCTTTCTTATAACCCCGTACACCACCAACAATACCTGTTGCATAAGCAGCGGCATTTCTAAAGCCAGCTTGCTTTTCTACCGCATTTTCAGGAACATGTTTTTCTTGGAAAGATGTTTTCATAGATGACATTGCTCCAGAAGTCCCACCAACAATAGGATTTAATGCCTTAGAAACGACACCGCTAGGAGGATTTAATAAGGCATTTTGATAGCCTGCATTGGCTCCTTCCGTTCCTGCAACAGCCAATTTACCTAACTTAGTATCTTTCACGAAATTCGTGATTTTTGGAAGTTCCAGAGTTGATGAAATGGCATGTGCTCCTCCGTTATACCCAGCCCCCACCATTTTTTTAATGGCACCATCATTAATGCGCTTATCCAATGGAATCCTTTTAGGAAGTTGAGAAGAAACACTTTTAAGGTTTCTTTGGTAAGTAGGAGCAGCTTCTTGTGTTTGCCAATTATCTTCCGCAACATTTTTAGGAACATTATTAGAAATCTGTTCCGTGATATATTTCTGCTTCTCTTGATTAGTCGCCTTAGTAGCTAATTGTGAAACAAGATAAGGAGTATTTACTTCATGAGAAAGATCGGACTTATCATAAATCTGGGCACCATTAACATCTTTTACAGCATTTCGAGCGGCCTTGAAATAAGCTCTCCCTGTACCTGCTTGTCCCTTCTCAAATTCAACTTCAAGCTGTTGGTCTGAAGCACTAGCTTGTTGTTTGTAATTCGCTCGATAATTCACCTTTTCATTATCATAAAGTTCTTTTCCTAAATTGCCTGCAAAAGCCTTACTATCTAGTTGAGTATTTTGAATCGATTGGCCATTGCTCATTTTCTGAGCCAAACCAGTTGTTACAGTGATCATTTCTTTTCGCTTACTATCAACTTGTTTGGTCCATGCAACGTCAACCTCAGATGGACTTGCACCAGGATTTTGGAGCTTGTAATTCTTAGAAAAATCCGACTGGTTTTTATTTGCCCAATCAATGGTCATGTTTTCCGCAGTATCGTTAGCTAATTGTGAGGCATTGACCTTCGTGAAATTCCCTACTGCTTTTTCTGCTGATTGGACATAAGCTACTTTTTTAGATCCATTCTGTTTATCAAAATCTAATTCTATTTGCTCGATAGGTAATTTACGAGAAGCAGTGGCTACATAGTTTGCTTTTTCATTGTCATACATTCTTTGTCCTAAATTAGTAGCGAATTGATCAGAACTAATTTTAGTAGATGACATATCCTTACCGTTCGTCATTTTAGTCGCGACGGAATTAGCCATACTAACAAATTCTTTTCTCTTTTCTTTCGAAGCGTTATCCCATGCAATCTCAACTTCTTCATCACTTTTGCCAGGATTACTTTGCTTGTAAGAAGTAACGAATTGGCCTTTGTTATTCGCAGACCACTCGTTTGTCATATGAGCTGCAGATGTAGTAGCTAAAGTTTGAGCATTTTGATTAGCATCTTTAGTAGGTATCGATTGCTTAGCAGATTGTATATAATCTTGTTTTTTGCTACCAAAATTACTATCAAATTCTTTTTGTATAGTACCTGTAGCGGAAGAAACATGATTTGCTTTTTCCTTATCATACATTTGCTTTCCAAGATTAGTAGCAAATTGGTCTGGATTAATTACTGTGGAAGATGGACCTTTTTCATTTGTCATTTTACTTGCAACCATATTGGTAATACCGACAAATTCTTGTTTTTTACCACTTACTGCTTCGCTCCAAGCTTTCTCAACTTCCACTTCACTTTTGCCAGGATTACTTTGTTTATAAGAGGTAATAAACTGTCCTTTATTGTTGTCTGACCATTCTTTTGTCATATTCTCGGCTGAAGTAGAAGCAAGTGATTGAGCATTAGGACTTCCTTGTGAATTAGAAATTGAACGCTTTGCAGTTTGAACTAATTGGTCTTTTTTATCTCGATTGTTTTCATCAAATTCTTTCTGTAGATTTGAAGTAGAATTAGTTACATAAGCTGCCTTCTCATTGTCATATACTTGTTGACCAACATTATTGGCAAATTGATCAGAATCAATGTTTGTAGAGCTAAGTTCTTTACCGTTTGTCATTTTGCTCGCGACCGTATTGGCGATGTTTCCAAGTTCTGTACGTTTCGATTTCACAGCATTATCCCACGCTGTTTCAACTTCCTCTTCGCTACTACCTGGATTATTCTGTTTATAAGTATTTACAAATTGATTTTTATTTTGACCCGCCCATTGTTTTGTTATATTGTCAGCTGAAGAAGTTGCAAGAGATTGAGCATTTTGAACTTCGGAATCTGTGCCAACGGATTGTTTAGCCGACTGAATATATTGTTGCCTTTTATCGCCATGTTCTTCATCAAAGCGCTTCTCCTTTTGCGTTTTACTCATAGGAGGGACTGAAAATACATGCATTGCCTTTTCGTTGTTATATAGTTCATTTCCTACATTCTCTGCGTACTGATTTGGGTCAATTTCTTGTGAAAGATCGTTCCCATTCGTCATACTTTTAGCTGCCTTATTAGACATATCAGAGAATACAGATTTTTTACTACTTAATTCCTTCTCCCACGCTTCAGATACCTCTTGAGGACTAGCGGAAGGATTATTATGTTCATAAGCTGAAACGAACTGTCCTTTGTTTTCACTTGCCCATTGCTGAGTCATATTTTCAGTAGACTCATTGACCAAATCACTTGCTTTAACAGGTTTATTTCCTTTAACAGCACCCATAGCAGCTAAGACATAAGCCTCTCTCTGACCACCATGCTTTTGATCAAATTGCGAGTCAATTTCATTATCCGTAGCGTCCGGATTAAATTGCTCCCGGTATTGATCTTTAAAGGCTGATTTCTCATTGTTTAACATTTTAGCGCCTACCATGTTCGCAAAATCTTCTTTATTAATGTAGGCGTGGTTTTCAGGAAGACCGTTACTCATGCTTTTAGCAGTTTCATTCGATAAATCAGCGATTTCATTTCTCTTTTTATCAAGTGCATTATTCCATGAGGCTTGTTTATTCATATTGTGTGTAGCTTGGTCATTCTCTTCCGTAATAGGGTTATTCTTATCGTACTCATTCATAAAGTGCTCTTTATTGTTCTCTGCCCATGCATCAGTTAAACGACCAGTTGCTTTATCTGCCACCTGTTGAGCCTTACCAAACTCTCCATCGTTCTTTTTGATATCACCAACTGTTTGACGAGCTTGTTTTAAGAATTCACTTTTCTTATCGTTGACTTTGCTATTCCACATACCTTCTAAAGAGTCCTCATGAGCATCAGGAAACTTTTCTTTCATTTGTTCCATAAATTGTTCTTTATTGTTTGAAGCCCAGGAGGTTGTATCACCATCGGCAAGTTCGTTAGCTAGCTTTTCATCAGCTAGTGATTCTGCATTGTAACTATCCTTAGCATTTTGCCAACCGCTTTTAGCGCCTTTAGCTAGCTGTTTAGCGCCTAACTTGACTCCTTCTACTCCCGCTCCACCTACACGACCAGCTACACCTCCAACAACTCCACCTACACCAAAGCCTACTGTCGAACCAGCTATAGCTCCTGCAGGTCCCATTGGGGAGCCAGCAATAGAACCAGCCATACCAAGCGCCATTTTACCCATCTTACTTGTTACATCACCTGGTTTTAACATTCTTTCAGCAAGAGAATTTGTGCCAGTGTCGGTTCCCGTATTTCCTCCGAGGGTGCTCTTAACGTTATTTTCTGTGTTTTCATCTGAATCTGAACCACTGTTGCTCCCGGCACTATCTTTAATTCCATTAGTAGCGCCTCTTAAAGCACCAGCTACTGATTTGTCACCTATAGCTCCTTTAACACTTCCATACATACCAGCTAGAGCAGACATTCCAAACATTGCACCGGCTTTAGAAAGACCATTACTCATTTGTCCTCCCATTCCAAGTAAGGACCGAAGTGCTTCAGCAGTAGGAATAAAAATAATATAGAGAATTACTGCTTCGAGTCCACTTTCTGTAATACTCATTAAAGCAATAACCCAGTAAAGACAGGCATGAACTGATTGAACAAAAACGGTACCAATGAATTCTTTTAACCACCCGATCGTGATTCCTTTTGTTTGAGGGATAAGAAGCATAACTGCCATAAGAGGACCTAGTATCATAAATAAGACTAGTGTTAACTTCCTCATCATGTAATAAAAATTCCCCCAAATAAAAAGACCAAGTAAACAAAGTTGAATGATCATCTGCCCGAGAACATCATCCCCTGGTTCAATGGTTTCTTTCATTTCCATGAGGGCATCTTCATGAGCTACTGAAAAGACCGAGATAATAGCATCGTTCACTCCAAAAATTAAACTATATAGTGTCGGTAAGTTTAATAAAAGAATGGCAACGATCGCGAAATCTTTAAAGAACTCAATAATATATGTCCGATTAGCAGGATTGATGGCGACAGAGGACATTTTCATTCCCGCCATAACAATAGCGATTAGCAGTAAAAATACGGCTAATATCATTATGACGTCCATACCTGGCTTCACTATTTTTTCTATTTCATCAGGAGTAAAGGTATTAAATACTAAATTTTCTTCATCGGAACTCCCATAGATTAACGTTTTAAATAATTTCAGTTCCAAAAAAGGCTTTACAATCCAAGCATAAATTACTGAAAACAAGGGATTAAACACATCCGCGAGCTTATCGCCGATTATGTCCATCATAGCTATCGCCTCCTTACGTCTGCTTCATCTTTTTACGTTTCATCATTTGCTCTAAAACAGCAGCATTTGATTCGATGAAGGTAAGTTCATCTTCTGATGGGTTAGTCTGCAACCAGACCGAGCTTTTACCTGTTCTCAAAATCCCTTCACCTTTATCCGGATTGTTGAAAAGGATATTTAACTCCCCATCACTTAAATCAAAATTCTCTTTAACTTTCTTTCTATCAATTTTGTTTTGCTCCATAAAGAGGATCGTAAAGGTAGAAGAAAGGATACCTCTTGATTTTGGGTTTTCTAATATCCTGACGAAATCTTGAGTTGCCCAACATAAACCGCAGTTTCGCTTACGAGCGCGTCGAGCCACCTTTTCAAAGAAAGTAACGGTTGTTTCTGAATCAATAAATTGCCAAAGTTCATCGGCATAAATGTACTTTTTCTTTGTTGCGTTCTCACTTGCTTTAGCGAAATACTCCCATAGATAATTAAGAATAACGTGATAGGCAATAGGACGAAGAAAGCCTTCTTCCATTTGACTGATATTAAAGTTTATTAACCGAGCACTTGTGAGAGATTGAGTTACTCCTTTACCCAGGAAGGTTTGGCCATCAAATATTGGCTTACTACCATCTTTAAGAAATGGTCGAATAATCGCTATTAATCTTTCCGCTTTGTTGTCTTCTCCATATGTTTCAACAAGGTGATTATTGATATCCGAAATAGTAGGTTCAGGCTTTCTAACTTGAGATTGAATCAATTGTCCATCTATTTCAGCTACAGTATTTTCATAAAGTGAAGAAGGATGAGAAGTAAAACCAGCATTCTCAAAAACTGCTTTAATAGATTCCTCAAGGAAGTTACGTTCAAATACATCTAGTCCTTCATCTTCTCCATCTTTTCCTCTGGCAATGATGTCAAAAAAGTTAAGGATCTCATTTTGCTTTTCTCTAAGAGGGACAAATCGGACATACATTTTCCCTTCTTTTTCTACAAGCTCTTTTTCATCACTTTCTTCTAACCATTCCAGTTCTTCATCTTCATCATCAAGTAAAATGTCAGTCGTACTAACTGCACACGGATTAATACAAATATCTTCTTCCTCACTTATATTGAGGTTGATTCCTCCAAGGCGTTTGGTTAACTTCACAAATTCAGCTTCGGGATCGATGATCGCTGCCCATACGTCCCCACCACTTTTCTCACGAGCAATTTTAAGTTTCATAGCAAGGGATTTTCCGCTTCCTGGTATACCTGTAATGCCGATATTATAATTCTGAGGACGCACTTCTGGTGTACCAAAACTATTGATAAATTCTAGTTGGCCGGTAATTTTATTTATACCTAGCGGGACACCGCCTATGTACTTTCCACTACCACTAATGAAAGGTGAGAAGGTAGCTAATGCGCGCCTGTCGATATTTCGTTGAGCATCTGGAATTTCATTCAGTCCAATTGGAATCGTGCTTCGAAGTCCTTTTCTAATACGGCTCCATGTTGTAGCCAGTTTGAAGAACATCCCGCTCATCTCATCCTCTAGTGCTTCACTATAATGATTGAGTTCTTTTTCGCTAGAACCGTAAAGTATCCCCATAGTCGAAACATTGTAAATATCATTTTCCGAGAATTGGATTTCATCCATTAAAATTTCTGTATCATTTATTTTGGTTTCAATATCTTTAATCTGATCGATGTTGCCCCGTTTACGTTGGAAGTTTAAGTTGGATTGAAGAATGGTCAATTGTCTTTGCAATGAGCGGATAGCAGCGGACTTTTGCATTTTATTAATGTCTATCATGACATCTGCTTCCCCGCTTGATGTAATAGAATAAAGCCAATTTGTTTGCATTTTTCGAGGATAGCCATCTCTTGGGATATACCATGGTCGGAAATACGTTTTTGTACCTAATGATTGCTTGATTACCCCATGATCTTCTGAATTGATTGTTAAACCATCGGGGGCAATAAGATCCCAAGTCGTTGGTTTCGTATCAAGTTGTGTATCAATCTCTTCTTCTGAATTGCGAGCTTTTTTAGCTTGCTTTTTCATCTTCTTCGAGTTCGGATTTTTCTTCATCTTTGAGTTCGGTTTCTTCTTCAGTAAATTCATTTTCAATGGCCTCCTTCACTAATTCAATGCGTGTATCATCTTGATCAGCTGTAACGTAGAGAGCTAACATTTCATTTGCTCCAAAATCTTTAAACCGATTTCGAACTGCTTTTCTTCTATTAAACGTGTGATATAAAACGTCCAGAATTCCTTCATCAGGTAGCAATTCAACGTACATTCTAGCTTTTCTTAGCTGACTTTTAGCTGTATTCACCCGCCTGTATAATTCCGCAAACGCCTTATCAATGATTTTGTTTTCAAATTCCTCTTTATCATCTGCTGTAATATCACTAACTTTCACTTTGTAAGAAAAAATGAGATATCGTTTCGTTTCATACCTGGGGGCTATTGCCTGCCAACGAGTTAAATCATCCACCATTGATTTACCATATTCCAAAGCATTATCATGTAAATCTTCTGCTTTCATCATGTTTTGGCGCATTTCTTCTATAGGATCTGAAAGGTCAATGAAGCGATTTTGCAAATAGGGTTTTACATTATAATTGACTTGCGAGAGCCAGGTTTCCATTGTCACATCAATGGCTTCTTGCTCTTTATCGCTAAGAAGAAAATAGTTTACCGGCTCTACTTCAGCAAACATGATGAAAGTATCATCATGGTGTCGAATCATATGGTGCTTTATTTCTTTTACATCATGGAGTAGGTCTTGAAAGATACTTGGCTCTTCATCCAGCTCTACATTATGCTTCTTCTTTTTTTCTTGCTTTTTAGTGAATTTCGTTCCTTGTGATTTTTTATCTTTCCAGGGCAGAATAGGTTCCTTCATTGCCATTCGCGCAATTACGTAGACAATAATGCCTAATACAGCCATCATAAGAACTTCCATCAAATTTCCTCCAGCCTATTTGGTTAATTTAGGTCCCTTTCGCCACACGCCGATTTGTGTTTTATAGCTGAATTTAATAAGTAAGTAATGATCATAGTTTAAGTGGTACTTACTCTTTTTAACGAAAGCTAACACTGCTGTTAATACTGCTACAGGTAGGGCAGAGAATACACACATAATGGCGCCAATAAAGAAGTTAGGGATGAGATTATAAACAACTGGTATATATGAATAAATTAGCCCACCTCCCGCTATCATATAGATGAGTTGACGTTTGGAAATCAGACCTAAGATTTCCTTTTGTTCACTCGACATATCAATAGGAACAGTAACCTTTTTCAAAGCGATATCACCTCGTCTTTCTATAAGTAGACCCCTCTACTGGATAGAGGGGCATCAATTAAGGAGTATGAGTTAAGTAAGGGTTCGAGATGTCGTTATTTTTGAAGCTAGATTGTTCCGCCACCTAAGCCGTTAATCCAACCGGCAATCGTATAAGCTTTCATAATTACCCAACCACCCAAGAAAGTACATGCAAGACTTGCAAGTCCAGCAGTACGTCTCTGAGCGTTTCCGTTAGATCCAGCTAAAAGCATTCCACCAATTACAAGCATTGCAATGATCCAGAATCCTCCAAGAGCCATAACGAAGTATACGATGTTTGTTAAATCACCATAAACACCACTACCTTCAAAACCACCGCCATCTTCAATACCAGCTTCAGCCCAAGGATCATTTGATGCTGCACTAGCCATATCACCACCTGTAAAAGAAAAAGTGAATGCAAGAATCGTCACTAGCGCAAGGAATGCAAAAATATTTTTCTTTTTACTGCTCACTCTTTTCACCTCCTTCCATAGACACAAAAAAAGGCCCCCGAAAATATCAGCTAATGCTTTGAAAGCATTTCGCTAAATTTTCGGGGGCCTCCCGGTCTATTAAACTAATTATTATTTTAAGTAATATATCGGCACTTCCAATTTTTTCTCAGGAAGTATATTACTATCTTATTGTAATAAAGGTTAAATTGCAAGACCATTTTGAAGTATTCTTATTATTTACAAAAAAATGAGATGAGCTAAAAGTTACTATTATTAAAATAGTAATAAGGTGGTAGATTATAGCTGGGAAAGAACCAGTAGCCTATCATGAACCAAAACTATGTCCAGGTACAGGAGGATGCGCCACTATTATAACTTGCCATGTTGATTTTTGTATAATTAGAATGAGGTGATGTCAGATATGAACGAAGAGTTCAAAAAATATAGTGATGATACACTTTTAAATACAGCAATAAAACTAATTAAAAATGGCAAGACGTACGAAGAGGTCCAAAGTAAATATAAATTGTCAGATGCTGATATGGAATTGATTGATTTTGTTATAAACGAGTTTTAGTTTGAGGGAAATTAACGCCAATGATATGAATACAAAATAAAAAACGTACAGCGTAAAAACAGCTGTACGTTTCATTTAATTATTTAGATTTAAATACGTTCTTTAGTGTAGCCTTTAATAAAGAGGGGCGCTTAGGCTTAAATGAAGAATGAGCTAAATCGACTTTTTGTTTCACAGTCTCATATTCCTTTAATGCTTGCTCAGTCTCCAACAGTAGGGTATCCACGCTATCCCAACCAGTTGATTTCTGTTTTTCTTTTACATGCATTATTCTTCACTCCCTCCTTCTCTCAATTTAATTTTACCATATATCATAATTAAGGTACACAAATGAGCATAGAACTCTAATGACCTTAAATCATCTTTACAGAAGCCATAGGTGCTTTCTGATTGGATACAAAGAACTCCAATGGTATTTTCATTAACGATTAATGGAATTCCCATAATGGAACGATAACGTTTTCTCTCTGATGATTGGTAAAATGAATTAAATCGTGCATCATCTTCATAATCTATTTCATTGATGTAATCAGCCCTACCCTTTTCCCAAACAAAGCCAGCGAATCCTTCTCCATGGCAAAAACTCCTTTTAACTACGGACTCAGCATTTATCCGGACACCATCCCGAATAACCAATTTATTATCCTCTACTTCAAAAAGGGATATCGATTTATCACTTTGATCTCTTTCGAGGACGGTGATACATTCGGAAAGTGTGTCATTTAATACTTTGGATAAAGAGTAGTCGTTAGTTTGAATGGTATATGCTAATGACTCTATTAATCGACTCGCATTTTCATGATGTCTCAGTAAGACATTTAATCTCAATTTAAATTTATCGATTTGATCTAATACTTTTTCATACTTGTTATTCAAGTCTCTTGTGAGCTTAATATTGACATCATACCTCTTTTCAAGCTTCCAATAATCCCTTTTTAACATAATTGAACCTCTTTTAAATGAAGGGTCTCTAAATGGATTAGGAAGGTTAGTTACACTTGTACCAATTTCTGAGTCAGAAGACCTCCAATAGTTTCCGAGTTTATATGATAGCGAAATGATCATATAGAGCGCTCCCACCACAGCTATCACGTCAAAAAAATTGAATTGTCGGTCACTCCCAATAATCCTTTTGAAAAAAAGATTCGTAGTACTAGCTATAAAGGTAGAGAAGATGTAAAGCATTAGACTCATTAAAAACAAGGCGGCGATATAGCATAGAATTTTTATTGGTGGAGATAACCCTTCTTTTAGTTCTCTTTTTGGCGTTTCTGTTTCTGGATTCATATTTTGCTCCTCTCAAATAAAGAGCGTGCTTAGGATGTTTAAAATCATCTTGTAAGCACGCCGTCATGTCATTATAGAAATTAACAAATAATCTCTGTCACATCAGTTTTTTGATTTGTGGTAATTTGGAATTTATTAGGAGGTCGTCGATTCCACTACCATCCTTAGCATTCCAGATTACCATGTTCATTCTATAGCCACGGCTGTGAAGTTCTTTCGCAGCTTCCATAAGTTGTTTACGGACGAATGGATTGCTAACCACGTCTGAATCAAAGCATAAGTTTATTTCTTCTACTTCCATCTCTTCTAGAACGGGTAGACAAACTCTCCACGAATTCACACCTGGTAAAGCAATAAATGTATCACCTACTACATCTATTTCTTCGGGATCAAACAGCTTCTCTATACAATCCGCTGCAATGTCCGTTTTCAGTGGACCTTCGGAAAGCCAAACCGTTTTAGCTTTTAACGTTTTTCCGCTTTCCCAAGAACTCAGTTTTTTGGTTGGAACTGAGATATGAACAGGAGCGGGATTACCAGAACCGGTACCTTGAGGTTTATTTGCTGAGCTTAACCAATAGTAGCGGTTACCCTTTTTTAATGTAACCCACCCGAGCACATCATCTCCAAATTTTACTTTCTCAGTTTCTTTCATTGTTAATTCTTTTTCTAGTACAATTTCTCCTTTGTAAGTGACCTGTACTAAATTGGGTTGTTTAATGACCCTAGCAGAAAGTCCGTCACGAATTTGCGTTACTTTCATATCATTAGGAGGTGTATCCAGTCTATATTGGAATCCAACAATTTCATTTCTAACGTTTCTGTAAGGGATTAAGATCCCGTCCACTCCGCTTATAGACCAATACTGACCAAACTTACCTTTCGCTAAATAAAATCCTGGTACTCCTTCAAAGCCCTGAACACCAAGCAATTCTTGCATTTCTTTAACTGTATTCCAGGGTTGTTCTGGAAAAGAGCGATAATCTCTTATTCTAATTTGTTCATCATTTAACTGCCTGTCTTTTGAAGTTAAATGAATATAGTGTCCATCAGTTAACTCTAAGCATTCTAACATCGTAGAATAGACAGTTTGTAAAATGGCATCCTCTTTTTTCTGCAATCCTTGTGGCGCTACCTGAGAATCTTTAATTCTATTCCTTTGTTGTTCGCTATCTAAGATGTGAAGATAGGAAGGAAGGCTTGAATTTTTGCTGAAGTAACGATCACTCTGGACACGAATACAAGCAATAGCCTTTCCGTCCTTATGCTGCATACAACCACCTGTATGACCACATATAGGACAAGCAATTCGATAATACTCAAACCATCCATTAATTCTCGTCCTACGCATATCCTGTAACATAGAAAAACACCTCTCTTAATTAGTTTAGTTAGCCAATACAGTCATGAAATCGCGAATGATCAATCGGTGGCATGACAGTTACAATCAAAAATCCGTTAGACCCCTCTTCAGAAAGAATAACGACCACTGGGTTATGACTCCTATCTTGACCTTCGACGGTATAAGTAAGAGCTGTTCTTCCTAATGCATGATTGAAACCTGTCTGTACTTTCGTAATACTTCCTGTCATGATGCCACATACCAAGTCCCCTTTTGTATAACCTCTTTTAAAGAGCCTTTCTTTCGTATGTGTTCCTAACCGAATGTACCCATGCCCACTCATTAAAACCTTCTTAATCATTTTTAGTTTCTTCTTCATTTGTTCTTGATTCAATTCGCACACCTCCTCATTTTTGACACACAAAAAAAGCGGTCTTGGAGGTAGTTTGTTACGTGCGCACACTAATAGATATAGTGTGGAACACTACTACCGATCCAAGGACCGCTTATTGATTCATTCATTCCCGCTAACCCAAAGAGGGTTGCCATAAAAGTCAAAGTGAAATCTGAATGATTAAACTATATCCTATGGAATCGAAAGAATCAAGAACGTTACGAATTGAGAAACCATTTGAGCCTTTTGAGAATGGGAACTTTCTGATTAAACGTATACTCTTCCCCCAAGATATGCTCAGTAATAGTAGTAAGTGGCTTCTCTAATAAGCGGTAAGAGTCGCTTTGGTCAATAAGCGGTTTTTTCTCATGGTAATTGCGATAAATAGCTTCTGATAGGTCTGGAATAACTGTTAGAAGTGGGAGCTCCAGCTTTTCTGCTATTTTTTTTGGTTTACTGAAAGAGTACTCTTTTATGAAAATAAGATTTACTGGAATGTTGTAATCTTTTATGACTGATTGAATATAATTTTTCCAAGCTAGTACTTGTTGATAGGAACCGTCGATTAAAATAAACAGTTCGTCTAGATGTTCAAGTGTATCTAATGTATGCTGCGCCATTTTTCCTGTGGGTAAATCTACAAATACTACATCGTAGTATTTAACGCTACGAAGATAATGCTTAATATGCTCTTTGCTCCATTCATGCTTATCAATATCTTTATCCCCAATCGGTAACCAATGAACATTATTATATGTCCATTCTACTTTATGAGGTTCAGCCTTCTCATCTTGCAAGGCGGATAAAAAAGAAGTCCACCCTTCTGGTACGTTACAATACTGGCTTAACAACGTTTTAAATAGTTGGTTATTTGTAAGTCCTTCTACAGCTGCAGTAGGAACCTTGAGCTTACCGAAATGCAAAGCTATCGTGAAAATAAGTGTAGTGACACCGATTCGATGAAGAGGTGACCATATTCCGATCGTTTTATTCCTATCCCAATTGGCATGAGAAAAAGCTTCTTTTCGAATTTTTACCGCTCTCTCAGAAAAAGGATCGTGCTCATAGTGAACGTCAGAATGGGGAGATGAATGATGTTCTTCGATCATATCTATATCATCAAATTCTTCATCCACTGTATCTGGAAGTTCACTTTCGATTCGTTCCTTTATTCCATTTTCTAAAGCGGGATACGGATCTTTTACTGAAACTGGTTTAAACTCATTCGCATCTTCCTCTACTGAAGAAGCTAATTCTTGTTCCGACTTACTTTTCTCTCCTTCAACTTTCTGATCCTTTTTGGATGGTTCCTCATCGTTTGGAACCGCATCTTTTTTTCTTGGGGCTGGAGCGGATGATTTCTTTTCTCCTTTTTTAAGTATTTCGTTGTTTGTAGTATGTGTAAATGCAATAGAATCGTTATATGCTTCTCCTTGATAGATCCACTGATAAGCTGATTTAACATCGGGGAAGATATATAGCTTTTCATTAACAATTTGAGGTATATAATCTGAGTGCCAGTAGCAAATCTGTTTACCTACTAACTTATCAAAATCCATCGAAGAAGGATCCGTTAAATATTTAGGGGATATTACTAGTAATTGATATTCACCGTATAGAACCTTTTGAAAGTCTTCCTTAGAGACTTCAATGATTTTAACGTCCTTTGATCTATTATAGATGGCTTTACCAAGTAGATTTATCTCCGTTTTATTTGAAGCTGCTAAATAAATCTCGTTCATCAACCGCCCTCTCCTGTCTCAAATATTTATTGATTTTTTGTCTTAGATTTAGTGTGAAGGGATACTTATAGTTTTCGATTTGTCCTAAGTAACTGGAGGAAACCCCTATATCTTTAGAAAATTGATATTGACTTTTACCCAAGCGTTTTCTTAAGATTATTAGTCGTTCTACATCGCTTTCTACTATTTTAATTTCCTCAAATTTATCAATCATTATTTTCAAACCCTTTCTGTAAATAAAAAAGACCGCAAAATATCCACGTGTCACACGAGTGGTATTTAGCGGTCGTCGCTCAAAATATTTAATGTTTATAAAGCATTATAACATAACCAATATCTTGTTAGGTTTTATAAATTACCTTTCAATAATAATTTGAAATGTAATAGAGTACAATCGAAACTCTTAAACAGATGGTATTGGACTGTAACAGCATTAGCTTTCTATAATATCCTGGTTTTCATAAACCGTATTTTTCAACATCTCGTATTTTATTTCATCAATTAGCTCGATTATTTTATCAATTGTCGGCTCAATTTGGTTAAATCTCTTGAGGAGTCTATCACCGTTCAAATGACTGTACTCGGAATCTTTTTTATCATTCATTTCAAATAGTACTTCATTCATTGTAGAGTCAGTTTCCCCATTGTCTTTTTCATAAAAGCGAGTGAATACACTGTCATCCCAAGAAGATAAAAACTCCGCAAATCCATCTAAGTCAGAAATAAAATTTGTTAAATAGTCTTGAAGTTCATTTTTTAATATTTCTGCTTTTGTTTTATCAAAAACCGTTTCGTATTCATGATTTATCTCATCAATAATATAAAAAAATTCTTCATCAAGAGCTTTGAATCGTTTCCACTCTTCTTCTGGAAAATGCGCCTGATCAATTTGTAGAGTTTCTATTTCAGGGACATAGGGAGGGTCGCCAGCCCATGTAAAGATATTTTCCCGTAATTCTTCCAACAACCCTTTCATAAGTATTTGAATCTCTTCCATCGTAACTATATAGTCGGATGTAGCATATCTAATAGAGCTAGATTTTATAGTTTCAAAAATATTCTGGTTGATTCTAGAAACATCAACAGTACTTTCCACTATGATACCAAGTTCAATCTTATCAGAACTAGCGTCTGAGAAATTTTGTGAACCAATATATGCCTTGTTATTAGTCATTACTAGTTTTGCATGGTTAGAAAAATTAAAGAAAATATTTAAATCATTAAATTTTTTTCTTTCTAAAGTTTTCAAATACCAGCTAATTTGTTGAGGTGCATCAGAACTTCCAAAAGATTTTTTTGGAATATTTAATACTATGGTCACGGGAACATTAATTGGTATGTCCTTAATATGGCTCAATAATTCTGACACTCCATAAGTTGTTATGTTGTAAGTTACAATATTGATATAATCTGCATTTTCGAAATCCTCTATTATTGTTTTAAAGCCATAATTTCCTTTTGTTAAAACTATATTTGATGCAATTCCGTTTAAGGTTTTATGAAATCCTTCTGGCATTAATATCCCCCATTTTTTGGTGTTTTAAATGACTAATTATAATTAGTATAACGTTTACAATTAATAAATGACCGTTTAAAAGTAAAATTCTTCAACATGGTTTACTCTGATTTTAATTGATTAATTAACATTGAGAATATTATAAACATCATATATACTTACAATATATTCATTTACATTTTAGTTTTTGAGCAACTCTTTTAGAGTTAGCGGGATTATAACCAAACAATTAGAGGCCTTTGAGGCATTATGGTACTTTTTTACGCGATATCTGCGTAGGAGGGTTTAATCATGATACTTCAAAGGCCTTTTTGCGTTTCAAAGACTTTGATGGATGGATATAAAAAAACTTTAAGAAGGGTGTTTTCTAAATGGGTGGAAATTGTATGGATGCAAACGTGATCAAAGAAAGGTTAGCTGCTCCTTTTCCTGCTGAGGACATTGAATGGCGTGTCTCTAGGACTTTTATGCAACAGAGTGGTCCTAAAGCGATCGTAGTAGCCTATTTGCAAAATAGAGCTATTATGAAGCGCCTAGATGATGTTGTTGGACCAGAAAATTGGGAGAATGAATTTAAGCCACTTCATAATGGAGTACTTTGTGGCATACGAATTCACTTTTCAGATACAAAATCTCGTATCAAATGGGATGGTGCTGATATCACCAATATCGAACCAACAAAGGGCGGTGTTTCTAGTGCAATGAAACGAGCGGCAGTTGAATGGGGAATTGGCCGGTATATTTACGGACTTTCTGAAGTGTTTGTTGAAATCAAAAAAGACAAGCCTTCTTCAGATGCGATTCATGTTTATCAAAAGGCGAAGGGAAATACACCTGAAATTAAAGGTTATTTCGCTCCTCCCCGTCTTCCAAAATGGGCATTACCTGAAGTAGACGTTAAGGGACAAAATGATAAGCAATCAGCATCAAACCGAACTACGAATGTACCTGAGAACAGGAATAACCAAGAGGTAAGCAATAATCAAATGAGACAGTTAATCAATCACCTCAATCAGATGGAGCCTCAACTTGACTTGAACAGTCAGCCTGATTTTATGGTGCGGATCTTCAATAAGGCTAATCCTAATCATCAAATAAGATTACCTCAAGAGATTCGAAAGGCTGCCTTTAGTGAAATGAAAAACTATTATGATGCTTTGAGACCGGTTTATGATTTGATTCAAATTGGTGTCGAACACCATTGTGATAAAGATACAGTCCTTAACTATGTCAATCAATTAGGACACAGAGATCATTATAGCGGCATCTTCCACCTTTTCTTTAATATTAGTAAAAACGATGTGGGGACCGTATTAAACAAAATAAAAGCAGATTACCAATCTGGACAGACTGCTTAACTTGAGATAAAGCACAAAAGAGCGATTAAATCATGCTCTCTTTGTGCTTTTTTATTTTAACTAAACCTTTAGGAGGAATTAAAAATGAAATTTGAAATTAACCGTGATCTGATTGTAGAAGGACTTAATAAGGTGTGTAAAGTTGTCTCAGCTAAAGCTTCTCTCCCTATTTTACAAGGGGTTCTATTCGAAGTAGATGTTGATGAAATCCGTTTAACTGGTTCTGATGCGGATGAAACGATTGTTCACTCCATTCCTGTGGATGGCCAATCTGTTTCAGTAATTGATACTGGTAAAACGGTAATCCCTAGACAACTTTTAGATATTCTAAAACGGTCTCGAAAACAGATTACTTTCTCATTAGATGGTTTCCAAACAACGATTACATCAGGTAAAAGCGAATTTGAGCTTAATTGTCTTGATCCTGAAGAGTATCCAAAGTTTCCAGAGATGGATGAAGAACAACCTCATCTTGTCTTATCGGGTGAACGATTTTCAAGTTTTGTAAAAAAGACCGCTTTTGCGACTAGTAAAGTCGAAACTAGACCTGTTCTTACTGGTGTCTCAATCAATATTAAATCTGATTGTATCGAGTTAGTCAGTACGGACAGCCATAGGTTAGGAAAACTGTCTTATCAGAGAGACAGCAAAGAGGAATTCAATATAGTTGTTCCGGCTAAAGCGCTAGAAAATTGCATTAAAATTTTCGATTCTAAACTGGATGTAGAGCTTATTGCTGATGAACAAATGATTTTACTTAAGAATGGAGAGACCAAGTTTCTTTCGCGCTTACTTGATGGGAATTATCCAGATACCAGTAGATTGATTCCCGATGGTTATAAAGCGGATATGAGAATCGCTAGAAAAGAGTTTTTAGACTCAATTGAGCATGTGAAAGAAATTGCGAATGTGGCTGATAACGGTAAAGGTGGGGTTGTTAAGCTTCACGTTAACGGTGTAGCCGCTCTTTCTTCACATCAAGCTCAAACAGGTAAGGGTCGTGTAGAAACGGTTTATAACCAGCTTGAAGGTGAGGATGAGTTCACGATTAACTTCTCAGCAAAGTTTCTAATTGAAGCGTTGCGAGCTTTTGATTGTGATGAAGTCTCTTTCCTCTTTCAAGGAGATATGAAGCCGTTTCTGTTGAAACCAACCGAAAAAACAGATGTAGATGAAGTTCAACTCATTCTGCCAGTAAGAACTTATTAATCACGAGGGGATACTCCCCTCTTTTCTTTAAGGGAGAGGTAAACTATGAAATTTAATACGGATAAGTTTCTGGAAGAATTAAAAAAAGCCGATTTAACCGAGCAATTTAGGTCGAAACGGAAGCCAGGAACTGCTGTAGTTATAAAAGAGATTTGGAACCATGCTAGGGTTTCAAGTGTTGATTTTGATTCTTTCACATACGAGGACGTAATTTCAGCCTTGGATGAAATGGCAAACATAGAAGGCTATTCTGACGATGATGGTGGTGAAGTCTTCGTTTGCGATCCAGGGAATGGCTTTATGGTTTATAACGATATCGAAACCCTCATATTCAACCTACACAATGTTACAGGACGGTTGTATACGCAGGAAGACGATGAGATTTTTATTTAATAATAAGGAGCGGTTAATAATGAGTTTTTTAGAGATGCGAATGGAAGAACATTATTCCTATTTGAAATCAATTTCTAATCTGGCAATGTTGAAGATATTTCATGATGCTGGTGTAGATGTGAAAAAGGACAATAAATTTTTTATGACTGACATTCAATTTGAGTATTATACAGACTTCGATATTTTTCACACTTGTAGTGTGCAACTTTTTGAAGAAGTGAAATCATTTGGTTACAAGGAGGAATCATCTGCAGTTTATGAGTCAGATAACAAAAGTGTAGATGAGAAATATCCAGAACTAATTAACGAACATGAACCCGAGCATACTTTTCTATTACATCATTCTGTCTTAAAAGAGGTGTTAGAAAGTAAGTATCGTGGAGAAATGAAAGATTTCTTCGAGAGCCAATCCCTTTCAGACTTGGAAGCATCATTCGAGTTTCTCCCGGATAATACAGGGATTTATGTTGCTATTTACTTTCCAGGTGATCTACATGAGATGGCTTTTGTGGTAGTAACATGCTTATTAAAAGCTAAGGAGATAAAGAAAAAATTGGAGGACGAAAATGGAATTTCTAATAAAGATATCCGATCAGTTGCGTAGTATCCAAGAGCATGTACAAGTGGTTCAGCAGCATGAAAATGGAGCTGAAATTGACTCTTATTCTTTGAGGTTTAGTGATTTCATCGCAGCACTTACTTCATCCATGGAATCTGGAGTATCATATGAATCTCCTTTGTTGCCCAAAAACTGTTTTAAGTACATCACTAGAAATCATAGTCGCTATGAAGTCTTTATTGATGTTTCTAAGCAAAAATGGCAGATAGAGTTTCAGGGTAAAAGAGTAATGGTAGGATTACCGCGAATGATATTTAATTATCGGATTGAATCGGAACGGATCGTAAACGTAAAAGTGATATGTGTAAAGGGTACTGAAAGCGTTCAAAGTGAAACTGAAGTATTCTACTTCCCTTTACCTAACGTTTATCATTCTTCTGGAGAAATCTGCATGGGTACAAATGTATTTCCTAAAGTGGAGTGTCTAACTCACCTAGAAACAATGCATTTTCTGTTTTTATTTGCTGAATTTGGCACTGATTACGGGACTATGACACTAACGGGAAAGAGTATGAAAGAACTGATAAAAGATATGGAAGATAAGGATTTTGATGATGACTGGTTAGTTCCAAGTAAAGCATCATTTAATGACTTCTTTCACATTGGATACGACAAATAAAAAAATTGATTCCTTAGGAGGAACCTATAATGGCTAATAACAATAAATCTGTAGATCAAACTAACATCTTCTCTATGTTCGATATTCACGACGAGTATGCAGAGCAGAAGAAACGAGAAGAAGAAGAGCGTAAGAAGAAAGCGGAAGAAGCGCAAAAGCAACTTGCTGAGGCGAGAAAAGCAACAACTACTAACAGCTCCTCGTCTTCTAAGACTTCGAAGAAAGAAGAATTTAACTTGAACCTAGAAACTCAAGTATTCTTCTATACTCAACAGTCTCCAATCACTGATTATTTTTCAGTAGAAGAAATTACTAATGGGCTTGAGAGAAAAGACACTGATACTGGTGAAATCTCTTACAAAAAGATCGATGAAGCTGAAGTGAAAAAGCGGTTGAAGAAGAGCTATCCTGTAATGGATGCTGGAGCAATGGTAGTATTTTTAGAAAAAAAGAATATGCTGAGTATAATTTTACAAGGAAAGAAGAAGGGAAATTGTTTAGAGGAGCCCGAAAATACGGGGTCCTCTTCTCCTTTTATGAGAATTCCCTTTCCTATTTTGCAGGAATTCATCGCTATTTCAAAGAAGTTATCTGATGACTTGGGTATCGAGGTTCATGGTGATGTATACTTTCATCCCAATGACGGATCGTTTTCATTGGATATTCCTAAGCAACTTGCTAATCCTGTTTGGGTAGTTGTCACAGAGCAACCAGAGATATCCGCTTTGAAAGCAATAGAAAATCATTGGGTGAAAGTGATGGAGATCCACTCACATCACACAATGCAACCTTTCCCTTCTCAACAGGATAACGAAAGTGAGCGAGGTCCCCTTCTTTATGCTATCGTAGGGAATATACAAAAGTTCTTCCCTGATATAACGGTTAGAACATTCGATATGACAAATCAAAAACACATTGTCTTGAATGCCTGGAAGATCTTCGAGAATCCTTTTACTGTTTCTCGAATAAATAGTGATTTATCTGTTGTGGAGGTGGTTAAATGAGCCACACAATAGATTTACTTAATCATGGCATCCGTACTTATAGCTCCCTCTACCCAGTGATTGTACAAGTGGGAGCGGGAGGCACAGGAGGAGCTCTTGTACAGCAGATAGCACAATTACTATCTTCAACAAATGTAACCGGAAGTTACTTGATTGCTGATCCGGATGTTGTAGAAGAGAAAAATTTGAATAACCAATTATTTTTAGCAAGGGACGTAGGTAAATGCAAAGCCAGTGTTTTAGCTAATAGATATCGTGCAGCTTACAACCTACAAATTGCTAGTTATACAAAGGGATATATAGAAGATAAAGACACGTTATTAAGCCTGTTTACTACTGATTATCACAATTTGGGCGGGGGTTATTCGAATAGATTAATCCTTCCCATCCTTATAGGAGCAGTTGATAATAACTATACACGTCAAATTATGAATCAATTGTTTGGTGAAGTTAATAGAATGATATTAATTGATGCGGGAAATGGAAGTTCCTCTGTACCTAAGGATTTCCCGCGACGTCCAATGTCCGAATGGACAATGGAAGAAAAGAATATTTACAACGCCACAGGATGGGATGGCCAGGTAGTTTGTGGAGTGAAGTTAGAAGAAAAAACCTTATTGCCACCTGTTGGAGAAGTATTCCCTGAGATGATGGAAGACAAGGACGAAATTGCACCTTCTGAAGTGGCTTGTAGTAATATCGCTTCTCACGACCGTCAAAGGATCATGACAAATCGAATGGCTACTTTAACATTAGGCTGCTATTTATCAGAGATTTTAGAGAACCAAACCGTATCAAAGCATATTACTTTTTTCAATGCAAAAGAAGGAAGTATGCAAAGTGTCCAATATAAAGAGAATTAAGAAAAGGATCGAGCTATTGTCTCGATCCTTTTTTCTTTGCAAATTTATAGTCGATATTATGGTCTGAAAATATAGAATTCCTCAATCCTTGCAAAATTCAATTGTATATTTTCTCTTGGTACCTTACTTCTTTCCATGAAAAGTGCCAAAATACTTTCAAGTAGCATTGTGTATTCTGTTTCGTTCAGCTCTACACTTAGGTATACATCAATCCAGTAAGTTGAATCTTCAACTCTCTCACCACTAAATATTCGAGTTATATTTATTTCGCCATTCTTAGTGTTTTGCTTATTTAAGGCATTCCACCAATTTAAGTCCCACTTTTCTACTTCATCTGTTATCAATGAAAGAGATAAATAAGTTTGTGGAGACACGAAAGAAAGATCATTGTATGGCGCTAAAAGCCCCTGGTTAGTCTCTTCTATCGACTCAATGCTTCTAAGGTCTCTTTCATCTAACAAGGCTTGTCTTGCACCTAGACACGCGATATCAAACGATGCTTGCTTTATGTGTGTTCGTACATATTCAAATGTCCTAATCGCCCACCCTGTAAATTGCTTAGTTTCTGCAGTGATGATAATTTCCTCATAATCACCGGAACTAATTTGGCGAATCAATTCTGGGATTTGTTCTGTAATAAGCCCTTCATTCTGTTCTAACCATTCATTTGATATGTAACTACTATCATATTCTAGATACTCCCGAATCATAAAGTATCCACTAAAAAATTGACTTTTAGCTACCTTGAAGAAGCGGTCTTTAAACTCTTCTCTGTATGTTTCTTTTATATATTGGTCAAATTTCTTCCGATAAAACTCAAACATGATCATAAACTGCACATTGAATTCGCGGTCATTTTGAAAAAGTGCTTTCAACTTATTTTCTGTATAGGTTAAGATATCTTGATGATTAATTTGTTGTGTTGCCATTAGAATCTTCCTCCCCTTTTTCCATTACTTCCACAGCTTCATAAGGCGGTGACGGACTATCGTCAACAAATTTCCAGTTCCCATCTTCTTGCTTTACTGTAGTAATGTAATAGTCGTCTCCTTTGTTGGTAGCAACTTTTCTGTAAAAGTATCCTTCACTAAAACCAACTGATATTTGTACTTCTGATAGTTCATATGACTTGGGCTGTTGTTTACTGTTTTTATAAATATCCTGTACATTTTCAAAACTGGTTATGGCATCTTTTCTATCGATTTTTAACCCTTCTTGAATGGATTCACTCCCATACTGTTTTAAGAAATCATAGAAGGCTGAGGGAGATATTTCTGATGCTTGGAAATTATAAAGCATGTTTCCCGCAAAGATTGCAAAAGCAGTACTATCTTCATAATGTTTTTTTAATTCGATTCCATCTTCATTTATTAATTGATTAACTTTTTCAAAGTCGTTTTCCTCAAAAACCTCTTTAATTGGTCGTTCCATGTCTTCATAGACCTTTTCAAGATCCTCTTGAGTATTCTTCTCTTCGTCTAATTTATTTTCGACTGAATTTTTTGATTGTGCTTTTACCTGTTCAGCCTCGTCAACTAACTTATTGCTACAACCTATAGTCATGGTCAAAACAAGTAGTAGAATAGGCACTTTAATTTTCAACATAGAATTCCTCACTTTTTCTTGTACTAATTTCTACTAATTTACTCTTCTCTGCCTTAGTTAAATAGCTTAATAGTTGTGTACTGTCAAAGGTGTCCAGGTTTTTATAAGTTTCTAAAAAGAGATTTGGGACTTCTGGAATCTTAATGCAATTCTTTCCTGAAACAACAGTGAGATTAAGTTTACGCTCAATGCAATATGAAAGAGTTCTTATAAATTCATTTGGAATTGTTGAGGGTACTGTAATACCTTCAATTTTGCGTTCTCCAAAAACATTTACCGCTATAACAACAGATCTAAAAGAAAGATATTTAAATGCTAACTCTTTTTTAAATACTTTTTGACCACTTTCATACCAAGATTGAACTAGAGAAATATTGTCAGTTATATCTATTTTAAATTGCCCTCTTCTTGCTTCAAATCTGATTGAATCTTTGTAAGAGTTATCTTTAAGCAAATTGTATAGATAAAAGGATTTTTCCTTGGCAAAGGGAATCACTAATTCATCTTTAGCGTTGTAATTATCAAGATATCCCTCGCCTATTAATGCTGCTGTAATCAAATCTTCCTTTGCTAACTCATTTACAAGCATTTGCTTTCCTCCTCTCAAAAAACAAAAAAACCTCTCAATAAACACAGACCAATGGCCGTGATATATTTGAGAGGTTTTCCCATTTGATTATATTATTCTTTTATTTTACTACTCTTTTAATAGTAACTTCAAGCCAATAATGGGATTACTGGTAACGATCAAGGCTTATTTTTACTAATTGAGCTGCACTTGCTGGTTTAATACCAAGTATTGTTGAGATGTTTTCAATCGTATGTCTCTGTACTTTATACAAATAATAAGCATAAGCATGTCTAATCATATTTAGATTTAATTTAGTAGGTAAACCGTAGTCTTTAGATATGGCATTAATGTGAGTATACAAAGACATTACTTCTATGGGTACTAGACTAGAATCATGTTTTTTTGTAATAAATACATATGGTGTTCCGTTAAACTGTGATTCAAAATAATAGCTCATAAATGTTTCAGCCGCATCATGTGTTAAATTAATCTCATGCTTTTTTAATTTAATAGTTACACTATCTCCCATATCTATTACATTCTCTTTAATAAATTGGAATTCAGAATGTCGTAATCCTTTAAGTGTTAAAACATATATCGCTTTTCGAAGTGAACTATAAGTTGGATTAGATAAAATATCTGGAAGTATATCTAGTAACTGTTGATAGGTTATTTCTGTCTTTTTAGTATCTTCTAGTACGTATCGTTTTATCTTAACAGTTGGATCAGCAGCAATTTTATCTTTTTGCCACAAGTAATCAAAAAAGCTCTTCAAGATAGACAAGTACTTATTACATGTCATTTTGCTATGGCCATCGCTCAAACATGAATCAATAAACGTTTTAATATCTTTAGGTGTTATCTCAAAGACTTCTTTACTTTTCTCATATTTCATATCTATATAACTAAAGAAAGCTCTTACCGTTTTAACGTAGCTTGTTATAGTTTCAGTGCTATATCCTTCTCTTTCCATGTAGGAAGTATATCCGTATGGCATGACTATCACTCCATTATAAAGAATGTATTACCACACTATTCATATAGATGTTATAGTTAGTGATTTTCGACTTTCAGTATTATGTTTAATTAAAAAAATACAAAAATTAAGAGGAAACAAGACATTTATGGTCTTGTTTTGTTGTTTTATATTATATTGTTTTAATATATTTAAATGATTTGTTTGTTTTCGGATCTATTAAACTACTGTCAGCCTTACGTTTATAGTAGTTTGCTATAACAAAAACAGGGTTAAATATAACAAAAACAGGGTTAAATATTACCTATACAGGGTTAAGTATAACAAAATCAGGGTCTTAGTTATTACAAAAACAGGGTTAAGTATAACAAAATCAGGGTCAACATTACATAAACAGGGTTAGTATAACAAAAACAGGGTCAAGTAAATTTTATTAGTTTCAGACGAAGTCTTCTTTTTAAATATAACAAAAACAGGGTTGAATAATTGTTTTTTAGGTAGAATCTGGTTAAATATTGTTACTAAGTATAACAAAAACAGGGTTAAAAGATTCCAGAAGTTGTATAGTAGAGTTTTTTTAAGTGAAATATAACAAAAACAGGGTCATCACTTATTTTTTAGCGTACAAAACCAATTAACTATAACAAAAACAGGGCGAACTTAATAAAATACAAGATAATGAGACATAAAAATTATGTTGTCTAGCTCTGAAATATAACAAAAACAGGGTCAATACTCATAAGATATAGTCAAAAATAATGATTTAAGTCCCGAACTATAACAAAAACAGGGTTAATTATTCTCGTTTTCCAATAAAAATAGTGAAATATAACAAAAACAGGGCTCTAGACAGTAATCTTTCAATCGTTAACTTTTAACTATAACAAAAACAGGGTCTTGTAATAGTTAAGTCTGCCCTTCATAATAAAATTAAGATAGGAAAAGCTTGGTAGGTGAATTATGTGTCAGTAGATCAGAAACATCTAATAACGAAGTCTAATGCATTAGTTGAAGCTAACTATAAATTGGGTGTCTTAGAGCAGAAGATTATACTTATGCTTGCAAGCAAGTTACAACCTAGTGATACAGAATTTAAGACTTACAGTCTCAGTGTAAATGAATTTGCGAAACTATTAGGTATATCAAGTAAATCCAAGTACGAAGAAATCAGAAAAATCACTTATGCTTTAGTAAAAAAAGGTTTTGAGGTCCGAGTAGATAATCGGGTTCACCAGGTAAGCTGGCTCTCTTCTGTTACTTATAACGAAAATGAAGGAACAGTAGATTTAAGATTCGATCCCTTCCTTAAACCATATCTATTAGAACTAAAAAGTCATTTCACAAGTTACCGACTTGAAAACGTCATTAAGTTAAAAAGCTCCTACTCTATTCGGCTGTATGAATTATTGAAACAATATGAGCGTGTTAAAGAACGGACATTTGAACTATCACGACTCAGGGAAATGCTGGGCATTGAAGATATGTATCCAGTGTACGGAAACTTTAAGCAAAGAGTTCTTCTCCGCGCCCAAGAAGAACTTAAGGATAAGACTGATATTTCTTTCAAATTAGAAGAGATAAAAAAAGGAAGAAAAGTAGTGAAATTGAAGTTTATCATCCTTCAGAATAAAACAGTACCCAAAGGAAACCATCAGTTATCTATGTTTGATGAGTCATCGGGGCAAATTATTCAGAAATTATTGTTAGATAACCAAATTGACGTTTCTAACGATGTGTTGGAACGGTGGTTATCTTCACATGGTAAGGAAGCAGTAATTGAAGTTATCAAATATTCAATTGAACGGGATCATGTTAAAAATAAGGGGGGATATATTAATTCCGTTTTAGAAAAAGGGTACAATCATCCTGAAAAAGAATCAGAAGAAGATAACCAAGAGGAAGAACAAGTTGACCTGGAATTGCAAGAAACCAAGGTGGTTGCACAAGTGAAAAATAAGTTTAAATTAAAAGGTTATCGCAATGAATTACTTAATAAAAGTCATGGAATTATATTATCCGAGATTATTAAAGAAATCGAGATGAAATTTAACCTTGATTATCATGGGGCATTTAAAATTTATAAGAAATATGAAAAAGAATTAGATCCAAATAACTTTAGAAAAAAACCATTAACTACATATTAATAAGAAAAGGCACTCTCAAATGAGAGTGCCTTTTCTTATTAATATCATTTAAAACAATAGATCAATTCAACTTTTCAAGAATAGTAATAACTATTGCACTTGTTAGGGTAACTAAAGCTAGGCCCAATATTGCTGTATCCAATTTTTCTTTCGTTTTATCTTTTAATAAAGCTAGCATTTAAACACCTCACCTTACTATTTATTAATAGTATTATGTTAACTTGTCATCAATATCCTCATTGGAATTAATCAAAAATTTAGATAGCTGGTCAATCGATATTTCGTTACTAGGATCATTTAGATATTTCACTTTTGTTTCTACCTTGGAAATTTTCAATACTTGGTTTTCAATTTCCTCTTCTTTTTTATTTTTTTCTTCGTCTAATTCTTTCAATTTTGCTTTTAGTTCTTTAGTTTCCTCTTCTAACTCTGTTGTAGCTGCTACTTCTTTTTCTGCATTAATAGAAGCTTCCCTTAGAACTTGATCAATGTCCACCTCATCCTCTTCACTTTGAGGCTTAAAAATGCTCCAGAAGCCCTTCTTTGTATCTTTGTTCCCTGCTCTCGTATTTCTGAGTGAATAATCTAAGACTTTATAGTATTTATTAGTAGCATGTTCTTTTTCTTTCGTTAGCTTTACAATCTCAATTTTATTGTTTATAGAATCTATTTCTCTGTTCAAGTTTGTTAATTCAACCTTCAAGTCGGTAAGGCTTGTCCTCTCTTGGAGCTCTACTTGTCTCATGTTTTGAATAAGCATCATCTTTTTTAATTCATTAAGTTGGGCATTATTATTCTCTTGAGATGGTTCCAAAGCGCTATCAGTCGTACGTCGTTTGGGTTTAATACTGCTACCAGTGGATGATAATGCTGAAATTCCTAGTGCATATCCAATGTCTACCGTTGTTTTGTTAGCTTTCTCTACTAAAAGTAAAATCATGTGTAAACGGAAGACACTTTGGTAGTTTAATCTATAATATTTACCGGATCTCTCTGGTGCTACATAATCCTCGAGTTCTGTTCTAAAGTAATTTCTTAAAGTACTGTCTTTTCTTCCAATTATTTTCCCAGCTTCCACCGTACTGTATGTAGTTTCAGGATGCATTTCTAGAATATTCGCAGTGAAGACATCATCCAAATCAATTTTATTAATCTGTATTTCTCTGAATATGGGATCATCGTTGAAATTTTCTTCCAATAGCTCTTTCATATTGTATTCCATCGAGGCACCTCCTCCGCTATAGCGCAATCTCGTATTAAGTTATCTTTATTTTATCTGCAAACCAGCAATATATCAAGGATTGCTTATGCGCTATGAAACCACAAACGATTCACAGCTCACTAGTTACGTGTAGTTTGTTGAATGTAACGCAAGCGTTCCACAACGCTATACAAAATTCGATTTCGCTAGTTTTAACTCAAGTGAGGTTGATAGCTTAGGAAACGATAGGAAACGACATAGCTGCACATCGTTTGTGTGATTGTAGCGCAACTATAGTTGTTTAGGGTAGTTGATTTTACCGTAGCGCACATTGTTCCCGAGGGGTTTTCTGTAGCGCTACCGTTGCATTGCGCTGCATAGCGCTAGATTATTCCTGATTTGCAGATTAAACTTTTCATATTGAATGATCCGATAAAAATTTACACATCAAAGGTTAAAACGGAAATGAAAAGCGATTTTCTGATAGATTAAAAATCAAAATTAATAAAAAGAGAATATGACTGTGAATTGGTGGTCTTATCACCAGTCGATACCTATAGTAACTGGGTGTTAGTATTCGCTTGAGTTTCATCGCGCTACAACTCAATCAACGAAGTTGTAACTCTCAAGTAGTAAATAGTTAAACTTTACGAGTTTTCTTGTATATAAAAATATCAATACATTTATATATATTAAATTATTTGTATTGATATTTATATGTATAATAATCAATACAAATATAAGTATACTTGCCTTAAAGTTGGTAAAGCATGGACATTGAAGAATTTATATCATATAATCAATACAAATGTACTGATAAAAGAAAGGGTGCTGAATAATGAAGATGAATTTTAAAGTAGCAAATGATAATGGAAATAGTGAACAAGCGTTAATTGTTAACGGTGACCTCTACAGACAACCTAATACATATGCATTACCAAACAAACCATCTTTCGAAGATAATACTGAACCTCATAAACTAGTAGATGGCCTTTTAGAAGAGCTTCAAGTAGACATTCAATCTGATAGCATGAACTTTGGAGGTCTTTACTTTATTGGACGAAAGGCGATTAAAAGCAAACATGTTTCCCATACTATGAGTGTTGAGAGTGAAACGAAATATGAGCACGATTTGCCAATGATAACCACGCTAGGTAATTTGTCTGCAGTGGCTGTCCAACAAGCGTTTAAAAATAAGAAGGAAATACCAAAAGAGATTAACCTTACAGTTGATATGGCCACAGCGCTTCCAGTTAACCAATGGACTAGAGAGAATGCCAATAAATTCGCTAAGAAATTTACAGAAGGTTTTCATACTGTCATCGTTTATATTGGACACCAAAAAGTTAAGGTATCTTTAAACTTCGAATACGTTAAGGTTATTCCAGAAGGAACACCAGTGTTATTTACTCTTATTGAGGATCAAGAGGGTAACTACCGTTCTGATGATTTGTTTGAAGAGTTTAATTGGGAATATAAAAAGGAAGTCGATGGAGAGTATTTCCAAGGGAAACGAATTAAACATGTCGATATTGGCGATGGAACAACGGATACACCTCTTACAGTAGGTTGGGAGTATGATAGAGATTTCGTAAATGGTATTTCAACTGGCATTGGTCATTCGATAAACAAAGCAATTGAGCTATTTAAAGAAGAGGTATCAAGCATCAATGTATCAAGACAGCAATTTATCGATTATATAAAAGATACCGGACACAAGTATCACGACGATACAGTAAGGTTGTTAAAACAATCAATGAGGTCTGAAGTACAAACTATCTTTTCACATATTCAAGATGAAGTAAAAAGAGCTTCCAATGAGGTTGATGTAATATGTGTTTACGGGGGAGGATCTATCATGATGAAAGATCACCTTTATCCAATGCTAAAAAAGCTATGTGACCGCTCTGAGTTACAAGCTGAGCTGTTATGGGTACCAGAAAAGTACGCTCCATTAATGAATGTGAATGGATTGAACATCTTCTTAAAGACAGTATTACCGGAATTAAAGAAGAAAGAGTTAGCTTAAATAAAAAAATTGGCGGGCATAACACTTTGTTATGTCTGTCTTTCTCTAGAATGGTGGTGAATGTAATTGCGTAAAAAACCAAAAGTGCGTGGGGAAAGCTGTATGTTACGGACAAAGCAAAATGAACCCCAGTACATTATGGATTGGATAAATAGCCAGTCAAATTTCAGTAAATCTATTCGTCATCTCATAGAAAAGGATGTTGCAGAGAATGGGATACGCGATTTAAAAGAAGAAATGATGTACAAACAGATCCATCCTGGAACACCACAAGGCACACCAGCTCCAGTGGCCAGTAAAGAACATGAAGTCGATAGACCTGTGGAACATTCAGCTTTAAAACCAAGCGAAGGTAATAAGCCTATATCCTCAAGTGAAAAAGAAGAAGGAACTCCAGAGGTTCACCTGGAGAAGAATTATGAAGTGCAAAATGTTTCTGAATCTGTAATCAATCCTGTAACTGAGGAACTGGCTGAAGGTCGCGAAGAAATACAAGTTAAAAGCGATTCCGTAGAGAATGATAATCCAGATAAGAAGAAAGGAAAGAAGGTTCAACGGAATATAGATGTATCAAGTTGGTAAATAAAGTTTAATCTTTTTAGCAACTCTATTTAAAAAAAGGCGGTTGCCAGCCGTCTTTTTTGCGTTTTCATACTTTTGTGATTGATGATAGAAATAATTACATCTAAGAAGGAGATGTTTGTTTAGGAGATTAAAACTGAGATAAATCATGGAGATTGATACTAATAATGACATTTCAAAAGATGTATTCACTGAGCTATTTAAGATCAGGATAAGGATAAGGCTGCTGTATATATTCTTGGTTGGGGTAAAATGGGAAGTAATTATTCTGTTAGGTGTTCTTCCAAAAGTATAATAATGTTAATAGGTGTTATTTTGGGAATAAGAACCGCTAGAAGTAGACAGTTATGCTTATGTTCCCATTGTGTATGACATGTGTACGAAATACCACTTGGACGATTCAAGCGGTCAAAGAGCGTGGATTGCTCGTAAATCAAATTTGTTAAAAGGTAAGTTGATGGTACTTCCTGTTCGTGCGTCGTAACGAACCATCGTGTAAATGTCAGCATCCAACATGAAAAGAAAGTAGTAATCAACAATCGCTTCATTTGTATTCCAACTCTTATAGTAATCATGAGAGATTTTCAACACTGGTTCAGATAGCCTATCGGGGTTATCGCTTTGCAAAAATGACTGTACTTCCCAGGCAATACTTTCACTAATATTTGTTTCGATCCAAGCGTAGTCTACTTCACTTGCAGTGTATTTCTTGTCTAATTCCATTTTCATTCCTCCATTTACGCCTAATTGTTTTCAACCAGTGCTGCATAATTCATCGCTTTTTATGTGATTACCAATTGGTTTTCATCTTCTTCTAACGATATCCAGATGTATCTATACATGATTTTTTTAGATAGTTACTGTCCCTGCGGTAAATATTGAGTTTAATATGCCCGGACCATTGATCTTACTGTAAAGTCTTTTGCTTTAACTTTTTTATTATGACCTCTGCATTTTTCTTCTCAATTGTTTTCTCTTCTAATTGCCTAGTCAATTCTGAAACAGTTCCTTCTAATTTTTTCATCTTCATTTCTAAAAACTCTATTTCTTCTTGATGATTAGACGTTAACATTTCAATGATAGAGTCATGCTCTCTAGCGCTTGATAAGAACAATTCAGCGATTCGTTTTAAATACGATGAAAGCACATCACCTTTACTAATGCTGTTAACAATTAATCGTTCTTTCTCTCTCTCTAAATGATCGTTGTAAAGCAAAGAAATCATTTCTCCCTTTTCTTGTATTCGGTTATCAGAAATATATTGCTGAGTTAATCCTTCAATTGCTGCTTTCACATAAGGATCTACCTTTTGAGCGTATTGTTCCTTCCCCATACAAATACTCCTTTCAATATTTGAGTTAACTGGATAACTGGTTATCTGTTAACCATTGTTCCCAACAAAAGAAAACCTATACTTTAAAGACAAAAAAACATATGTAATTTTGTATAAATGTTTATAAGTACATTTTTTTGTATATTTGTAATGATTTTTGATCTCGATGCAGCTTTGATATTAATAAAGTAATTAACGCTATAAATCGTTTATAGGTTATAGCGCAATCATGGACAATCAAAAGCGCTCCTTTTTGTTTGATTGAAATTGAATATAATCTGTTTTATCCCAGGGTCGTTTGGTCGTTCGGTCGCTAGGGGTGTGTTTCAGAGGTGGGGAGGGGCGGTTGTTTTGGTTATTCTTAAAAGATAATTTAATCGATCCATCCATAGGGTCAAAACCACAAGCTCAAATCCATAAGGCACCCTATGGATTTGGGTCTGTATTTGCTTCCATAGGGTGACAGGCTATCATCAGTAGGGTTTTAGCCCAAAGATAACCCAGACTTAACTATCTGTAGCAACCTGTTATTACCCTAAATTCCTATTGATTTTCAATAGAAATTGCAAATTGGTTTTTGCCCTCGAAATACCGATTTTTCTATTTCATTCTTTCCATATATAAGCCCTTAATGTATGATAACTTTAGACATGAAATTGGAGATACTGTATATAACGCTCATATTCGTTGGAGTTAAACTTTAGTTCATTCATTTTCAGTATTTTGCAGTTAACTAATATCCAAAGGGATGCACCCTAAACTTTCATAACTGATCAAACAGATCAGTTGTGAAGTTAGGTGCATCCTTTTTTAGTTTAGGAGGTTTTGTTTTGAAGCATATTAACGACTTAGAGAAAAAGAAATTTATTAAGGGAATGAACCGAAAGGGGGTCGAGTTAACTCAAGTTGAACTAAAAATGCTGTCCTTTTTATTCGAACAAAACATGCTAAGAGGAGAGGACCTTTATGCATTCGTTACAAATCATTTAAGTATTACTAAGAAATCTTTTGGAAACAAAATGGCTAGATGGAGAAACTATGAGGTCGTTCATGGCCAGAAGGTTAGAGTGGGGCAAGATGGTTTTGCATTCTATATATACCAACTAGGAAAATGGGGAGCTGAAATTTTAGTTAACGAAGGGATGATTCCTGAAAGTGCACTTCCTATAAAAATTCAAAACGGTTATGAAAGAAAACAACTTTCACATTTGTTTGGGACAAAACAGTTAGTGTTGGATGCTGTACTACATTGTGAGGAAGATAAGATTGAATCGTATAATCCTTACGATAAGACATATCATGAACTGGTTAATAAAGTAGAACCGAAGTTCATTGTACCTGACTGGGTTTTACGTTCGGAAGACAGATATGTCTATATAGAAGTCGATAGCGGAAGTGAAAGGCTCCAGGTAATTGAGAACAAAGTGAAAAAATACATTGAATTAAGTTTGAAATATCCTGAGAGGAATCACATTGTATTGTTTTCTGTAATCGAGGAGAAGGATGTGTTTTTCTCACCATCTGAAGAGCAGAAACAGCGTCAGGTAAGGATTGATAACATGAAGCAAAAACTATATCAATTACGCAACCTTTTGCAAAACAACCTTAGCGTGTATGTTTTACATTCTTCTAGAGCAAGTGAAGTAATACCTCAACTGCTTACAGGTGACAAGCCATTACCGGTGTCTTATGTGGATATGGAACTTGATACAACCTGGAGTATTCTCCATGAACATAACGATTATTTTGCATTTGAATTAAATCCTATTGACGACAAGGAAGTTTATTTACATGACGTAGATCATTCTTTATACGCAGACCGAGTTTATGAAGTTGTTCACCCACTGGGTAATTTTAAAGAAATAGTACTGTTCATTATTTTAGATGAGGGAAATGCGCAAGTTTACGAAAGACTTCAATACCTCTCTACCGCTATAGATAAAAACTATTTTAAGCAGAAAGTCCATAAGATAATGGGGATCTATCCAGATAAAGAGCAGCGTTCAAATGATGTAATTGGTATGCTCACTGATAATGTCCTTTATATAGATAACCAATCACTAATGGAAGGATCAGACCAGGTTCCTGTTTTTTATAGACATAAGACGAAACTACTTGTGGAGGAGACAACCTATGAAGGTTAAAAAAGAGGCTGCAATAGATTCTCAAAAGGAACAAAATTTTCTTGAGTCGTTAATCGAGAAATTAAAAGATAAAATTCCAGAGGACATGCGCGATAACTTAATTAGAAAAGCACCATTCTCCATTACTACAGCCTTAATTGTCTTAATGGTCCTACTAGCACTAAGGACTTTAATTAATTACGCATTCCTAATGATCGGTCAGTTTAGAGAGACAATTCCCGTCATTCCTTTCATAGGTGACCCTACAAAACCAACTCTCGTAGGCTTAATTCTCTTTACACTAATTTCTATTTCGGCTTGGTTAATTTCAACCAAACTTGAAAACTATAAAACCATTGCTTGGCGATATACGATCTTTTTCTCTATGTTGCTAGGTATTACTACATACTACACTTGGTACGTAACCGCTCCTGTATATAACCATATTGCACCATACTTGCTTGAACAGGAATCAAAACTCGATGTAGTAAACGTATGGCATGGTATATTAACCGGAAATGTAGACAACCTGATCATTCTTTTAGTATTCGTACCATCCATCATTGTTACTATGTTAATGCTTTGGGCAACTGGACAGTATTCGATGCATAATGAAGACTTGAAAACGAGATTTGAAGAGTTTGAATTTAAATCAAGAAAGCTACAAAAATTTTTCAAACAGGTGGAAGAAGAGAAGTTTCCAGATGTTGTTCTAGGTCCAGATAGTGATACAAATGAATCGATCATTCAACTAGGTAAAGATAGAACATTGAACAATTGCATTATCGGTAGTATCGGTACAGGTAAAACAGCTGCTCTAGTTCTCCCAATTTTGAACCAGGACTTACACTGGATGACAAAGTTTATTAACGCGTATCCATCTCTTTATGAGAGAGAAGATTATCATACCGAAGATGTGAAAGGGAGTTACCTTAACGGTATTTCTGTTATCGAACCATCGAATGATTTGTGTCAAAAACTCTTCCAGCTAGTTAAAGCTCACCATATACCAGAAGAAGCCGTTTTTTATATTGACCCAACTGATCCAAATACGCCATCTATAAATCCAATGCAAGGTCCAGTTGAGCAGGTAGCGGAAGCATTTGCTATGGTAATCGCGGGTCTAGCTGAAGGGGGAGACGGCGGGAATTTCTTCTTCCAACAATCAGAACGAAATCACCTAAAACATTATATCTATCTATTGAAATTGCATGAACCTACGAAAGAAGTAACGTTCGATATGCTGCTTGATATGTATAACAACTCTCAACTCGTAAGAAAAATGCATGAGACTCTAAAAGCAACTTTTCCAGAGAACATTGATTCTATTGAAGGAAGAGATGAACGGAACCACTGGAAAATCGTTCAACAAATTGATGAGTGGTTTGATGCTAATCTATTACCTATGACTGAGCGTAATGGAGCACCTGTAAAAGTAACGCATGGAATTCATAGAGGGGAGGATGCTTACTACGATGCAAAATCAGAGTATGTACAAGGGCTCCGTAACATCCTAAATGACATTGGATCCAATTTACTTATTCGGAGAGTACTGTTTGGGAAGTCGGATTTTAATTTTGATAAACACCTTGAATTTGGAGGAGTATTACTCGTCAATACAGCAAAAGGGGAGTTAGCTGGACTATCCAACGTTCTGGGTAAATTGGTATTACTTAGTCTGCAAAATGCCGTTTTCCGTCGAGAGCCTGCAACTTCAAACTTCCACCACATTCTAGTCGATGAATTTCCTGATTATATCTATCAGCCCTTTAAAGAATTTCCCGCTCAAAGCCGAAAATACAAAACCATTGTTACTGTGGTTGCTCAAACCATCGCACAGTTAGCTGATAAATACGGAGAAAGCTATATGCACACTCTATTAGGTACCCTTCGGCACAAAATGGTTTATGGGGATATTCCAGACTATGATGCAGAAATCTTCTCAAAGATATTTGGTGAAGAGGAGCGATTTGAAGAGTCAATGAGTGAACAAGCCGTATCTGCTTTACAGGAGCAACCCGTTACTCGAGCGGGAAGTTCTTATACTAAAACAGTGGAAGCTATCATGTCGCCGTCAGATATTATGTATCAGAAAGAATTTCAATGCGCCATTAAGATTGTTCAAAATAACCGACCTATACCGGTACGACAAATCGATGCTAACTTTGTTCCAAGAGAGGAATTTAAGGCATCACTTTTTGAAGTTGTTGAAGAAGCTGGAGACAGATGGATGTTAGAACGGAATCGTTTTTTAAACAATACAATGGAATTAATGGAAGAGGGCATAGAAAAGGTAGAGGAAATTGAACCTGAAAACATATCTCTTCAAAAAGAGGAAAAAGACACATTTGCTTCGATCGTACCTTCAACTGAACAACCGATGGAGTTGAAATACCGCTCTTCAAGTACAAAATATAATTCAGCTTTAGAACAACAATCAGAAAGAGTAAGTAACGTGGACTTTCAGAAAGATAATGAAGTGGAAGGAACGGAAGTAAGTAAAGGAAGCTCATCTGTTGGATCAGAGAATTTAGTAGTTCCTGCTTCTAGAGAAGAAGATATCGACACTTCCGAAATTGGTGATGGTGAATATGACCCTTTAAGTGATATATTTGGGACTGATGAAGGTAAAGAAATTAATAACGAACTCAATAAGGAAAAAGAACTTCAGGTTAGTCAATTATCAGAAGAACATGAAGAACTCCTAAAAGAGATGGAGCAAGAACTATCCAATACCAATAAAGAAGATAAACTGGATAATAATGGTGTTGAATCACTAATGGGGACTTTTACGCCTGAAGGAAAGTAACATTACAGTTTAAAGCAATCATAGTCAGGTATCATCAGATTTAAGAGGGCATTACTTAGCGACCTTTTTCTTTCTTGATGATGCCTTTTTCTTTTGCGGAGATTTAGAAGCGGCGCCTGTATCCAGACTAGCTTGAAGAGCATTCATCAAATCCCCAACCTTCCTCTTAGGCTTTTCTTCTACCACCTTAATTTCATCCCCTGAAATTTTACTTTCTATAAGAGCAAGAATCGCTTCACCTCTTTCATCTTTGTATTGCATAGGTTCGATTTTAGTTGTGAGATGTTCTATCAGTTGTTTAGCCAACTTTTTTTCTTTTGTACTAACCTTTAACTCACTTGGAATATCAGGAACGTTGCTAAAGTCTCTCACTTCATCTAGAAAATACATGGTTTCAAGCATTAGTCCTTTTTCATACACTCGGACTGCTGCTAAATGCTCTTTGGAACGAATCGGAATTTTAGCAAATCCGATTCTTCCAGACTCCTCCATTGCTTGTTTCAATAACATGTATGGTTTGCTTTCATTCTCGTTTAGACCAATAAAATATGAGCGGTTGAAATAAATTGGATCAATATCAGTCAGTTCAACGAAATCAACAATCTCAACTGATTTATTTTGTTCTCCAGCTAGCTCTTCAATTTCATTCTTATCCATGATGACGTATTTTCCATCTTCATACCCACGTAGGATATTCTCAGATTCTAAAGCTTTATCACATTTTGGAAACCGCCTTTCATATTTAATCGGAGTATGACATTCCTTATGAAGATAGCGCATCTTAATATCCTTATCCTCTGTCGCACCATAAAGCTTCACAGGATCGGCTCAACAGAAATACACACTCGCGATTTCCAAATAGGGTTTAGCGTAATCGTCTTTCCAATCCCTTGGAATCGTCACTAGACTTATAATGATAGACAGCAGAAGTGAGAGGTATATATTGCTTGGTGTTGAAAACGAAAGCCAAACCAAAGGGAATATTCTAATAATTCAAAAAAATAGTTGTGCCCGTAAACATTATAATGTTACTCTTAAATTAATAATTAATTAAGAATACATCATAATGAATGTGAGGTGATACGATGGGGAAAGCACTAGAACGAAAGCCTGGTGTTCCGCTTTATCAGCAATTAAAGGGAGTACTCATTCAAGAGATTCAAGATCATTTAGAAGAAGGGGATATGCTTCCGATTGAATCCGAGATTGAAGCAAGGTACGGCGTGAGCCGCGTTACTGTACGAAGAACAATCGACGAATTGGTTTCAGAAGGAATTGTAGAAAAGAAACAAGGTCGTGGAACGTTTGTCCAATCCAAAGAAATTGTTCAGGAAGCGGGTACCATCACCAGCTGGACAGAAGAGATGAAAGCAAAAGGAAAAATAATTGAAACGAAAGATCTCACGATTTCTCGCATTTCACCTTCTCGATCGTTGAGAGAAAAGTTGAGAGTGACAAACAAAGAACGTTTGTTATGTTTAAAGCGAATTCGATGGGCAGATGGCGAACCCATTGCCATCATGATCAATTACATTCGAGAAAAATACGTGCCTGACCTGATGGAAAGAGGGTTGTCGACAGAATCACTTTATGACGTTCTCGAAAACGAGTATCATTTAACGCTTGAACAGGCTGATGAGGTCATACGAGCTAGAAATGCTAGTGATTTAGAGGCATCAGCGCTCCGCATCCCACCTGAGGATGCAGTCTTGCATATTTCCAGAACCTCCTATCTTTCGGATGGCGCTCCATTCGAAGTAGTGGAAATGGTGAATCGGGCTGATCGGTATCATTACCACATCTCTTTGAACGGACGTAGTAAAACCAAAATGCTAGGGAGGGAAAATTGATATGTTGCGATTAACTGAAAAAGGCGTCGACTTGGATGTCACAGCAACTGATGCCAAAGAGGCTATTCGTTTAGCAGGAAGAGGATTAGAAAGAGAAGGGAAAGTGACGGGCGCTTATGTCGATCGTATGGTTGAGGCATACGAATCGGTGGGAGCTTACATTGTTGTCGCACCAGGAATTGCGTTCCCGCATGCGAGACCTGGAGAAGATGTGTTAGGAGCGGGTGTGTCCTTTATTCGTCTTCAAGAGCCTGTGCGTTTCGGTCACGATCTCCATGATCCTGTTACGTTTGTATGCGGGTTATGTGGCGTTGACAAGATGGGACATATCAACATGCTCCAACAATTGTCTCGTGCCTTAGGCAATGACGATACATTGGCAATGTTAAAACAAGCTAAGACGAAACAACAAATTATCAACCTACTTCAGAAGGAGGAAAAATAATGAATATTGTAACGGTATGTGGCATGGGGTTTGGCACTAGTTTGATGTTATTAATGGACATTCAGTCCATTGCAAAAGCACAAGGATATGTCGTAGACGGTGAAGCAACCGATTTAGGTTCGGCAAAAGGGAAGCCTTGCGATTTTATGGTAGCTTCTAGCGAAATCGCTAATGAGTTAAAAGACGAACCTGTTGAAATCGTCGCTATTACAAACATCTTAGACAAAAAGGAAATTGAAGAAAAAGTCATGCCTGTCATCAAACGCATGGCCGAAGGAGGTAAATAAATGCTCGACACCCTTGTTGCCATTCTGAGTAACCCCGCCATTATTCTTGGTTTAATCGCAGCGCTTGGTTTGATCGCACTTAGAAAAACCACTTCGGATGTAATTAAAGGAACATTGAAGACACTTTTTGGATTTTTAATCTTACAGCAAGGCGCAAACATCATTGTTGGCGCACTTGTTCCGTTTTCTGCGATGTTTACCGATGCTTTTGGGTTAACGGGCGTTGTAGCAGAAGACAACGCATTGGTGGCAGCTGTTCAAACTGTGCTCGGGAAAGAGACAGCCATGATTTTGATTTTTTCATTTTTGATTAATGTCGTCATCGCTCGTGTAACGAGATGGAAGTATATCTTTTTAACGGGGCATATGATGTTTTCTTTTGCAGGCACAATGGCAATCGTGTTTGATCAAATGGGGGTATCGAGTGTTATAACCATCATTTTAGGATCTCTTATTCAAGGGGTTTCAATGGTGTTTTTCCCTGCGATCGCTCAGAAATCTGTTAGACAAATCACAGGAAATGACAATGTGGCTTTTGGTTTTTGGGGAAGTTCTTGGATCACGTTCTCTGGATGGTTAGGGGGTAAGCTTGGCAACAAAGAAAAGTCATCCGAGGATGTAAAGGTTCCTAAAACACTTGATTTTTTGAAAGATATGAGTGTATTAATGGGGATCGTAATGGTGACAATTTACCTTACTACAGCTTTTTTTGTTAGTCCAGAGTTGTTAAGTGAACTTGCTGGGAATCAAAATCCTTACCAATTCGTTGTTATGTCAGCGCTAACATTTGTAGTCGGTATTTTGATTTTATTACAGGGTGTACGCATGTTTTTAGGCGAAATTGTTCCTGCATTTAAAGGGATTGGCGAGAAGATCGTTCCTGGAGCTAAGCCAGCGTTAGATGTACCTGTGTTTTATGCTTATGCTCCTATTGCCGTCACGATCGGGTTTTTATCAGCATTGATTGGCGGATTGATCGTTACATTCGCCTCAAGTTTGCTTCCTGTCACAGTGCTACCATCTGTTATCGGACTCTTTTTTATGGGCGGGGCGGCAGGTGTTTTTGGAAATGCAAAAGGTGGAAGACGCGGAGCTATGGTAGCGGGATTCTTTTTAGGATTAAGTTGGTCTTTGCTGGTCGCTCTCGCTTATCCATTAGTTGATGTGACAGCTTACGGCGTAACAGGGTTGTGGTTCGCATCCCCCGATGCCATTATCGTTGTGGTTATTATTAGACTGATTGGCATGTTGTTTGGGATCGGTGTTTAAAAAAAGAAATTCGGAAGGAAGTGTGACACATGGGAAACGTTCGAACAGTAAATGGAGATATTGATGCAAAACAACTTGGGTTCACGTACACACACGAACATTTATGGTGTAATCCACCAAATCACCAAAAAGATCGCGATTTGGAATTAACTAATTACGAAGCTTCATTGAGTGAATTATGGCGATTTAAAAAAATCGGTGGAGAAGCGATAGTCGACGCTACGACACTAGATTATGGACGAGACGGGAAGAAGTTAAAGGCACTTTCATCGGCTACTGGGGTACATGTTATCGGGACAAGTGGTTTTAACAAACACATCTATTTTCCTGCCTGGGTTGAATCATTGAAAATCGAGGAGATTACCGAAAAGTTAATCCGTGATGTTGAGGTTGGAATGGATGGTAGTACGGCGAAAGCTGGAATTTTAAAGGCAGGGTCTTGGATGCAATTGATTCACCCGCTAGAAGAAAAGGTAACGCGCGCCGTAGCACGAGCGCAACGGGAAACAGGCGCTCCGATATGGCTGCACACCGAAGCGGGAACAATGGGAGAAGAGATGTTAGATATACTAGAAGAAGAAGGAGTCGATCTCACTAAAGTGGCTGTGGGTCACAGTGATCGCAACGCAGACCCGTATTATCACCTGCAACTAGCGAAGCGAGGTGCCTACGTCCAATTTGACGGTGTGAGTAAGGTGAAATATTATCCCGACAGCGTACGAGTGAGCCTCATAAAAAATCTGATCGATAGCGGGTACAGCGAAAACCTCTTGATTTCAGCAGATATGGGGAGGCAAAGTTACCTTCATGCTTACGGAGGCGGTCCTGGTTTTGAATTTATCAAAGCCAAGTTTATTCCCCGCCTTCTAAACGAAGGGCTCAGTAAGGATCGGATCGATTTGATTTTCAAAGAAAATCCAGCTAGATGGCTAGGGCAATTCTAGGAGGTTATGCTGTGATCATTTCAATTGTTCGAGACGTGGAAAGGACAGAAATAAAAACGGTCGCCGACTCTCTCCTGCGAGGAGGAATCCATCGAGTGGAAGTATCTTTGAGTGACGAAGAAAAAGGGTTTGCTTCTCTTTACAAATTGTGCCAAAACTATCGAGATGAAATGGAGATCGGAGTTGGAACGGTAACCTCCATTGAACAAGCGGACAAAGCGATTGAAATTGGTGCAAAATACATCATTACGCCTGGTTGGGACAAGACGCTGGTTGAGGCGTGTCTCCAAAAAGGGTATCGGGTCATCCCTGGGGTATTTACACCAGGAGAAATCATGCAAGCGCAAATGATTGGGATTCATCAAGTGAAATTATTTCCTGCTTCTTCGCTAGGTGAGCAATACATCCGAAATATCAAAGGACCTTTTCCCAAAGTTTCCATCATGGGAGTGGGGGGCATTACACTAAAAAACGTGAGAGATTACCAGGATGCGGGATGTGATTCGTTTGCCATTGGAAGTGACCTTGTACCTAGAGGGGCGACAAAACGAGATCAAGACCACATTGAAAAAAGGGCGAAAGCGTATGAACGTGCGTTAAAGGGGGAAGCAGAATGAAAACGGATTTGCTAACCATGACGCGCGATGAAGTGCAACGAAGAGTGCAGGAAAATCCCGTTGCCATTTTACCTTTAGGTGCCACTGAGCAACATGGTCATCACTTGCCGATCGGGGTTGATGTGTACTTGGCGGAAGGGTTAGCAAGGAGAGTGGCTGAAAAAATGAACGCTCTATTGCTTCCCTCTCTTCCTTTTGGGTATTCTTGGGTGTGGCGAGATATACCTGGAACTGTTTCGTTAGAACAGCACCGTGTAGAAGAAATCATTAAGGATGTCGCCAAAAGTGTCAGACGATACGGCATAAAAAAGTTAGTCCTTATTAACGGTCACGACGCTAATAACGCTAGTATGAAATACGCAACACGTGAGCTTATGGATGAACTAGATTTGGAGATTGTGTATTTGTTTTATCCAGGAATGGAACAAATACACGAGACTCTCTGCGAGTCGGAAACATGGCATGGGATGATACACGCTTGCGAATTCGAAACTTCTCTAATGCTTGCACTCAAACCTGAACTTGTAAACATGGAAAAAGCGGTGGCTGAGTACCCAACTAAACCGCCTTTATATGGGAAATCCACCATCTCTCTTGGAGAGTTAAGCAAGAGTGGGGTTTACGGAGATGCGACAAAAGCAACGAAAGAAAAAGGCGAAAAATTATTACGATATTTCGAACAAGAGATCTTATCGCTTTTAAAGTAAGAACCTGCTCATTACAAATCTATTTGCAAGCCGTTTCTCAATCCTTACGAGGGTGAAGAAGCGGCTTGTTTTTTTTCTGTAAAATCCGCATTTCGCTACCTCTATAGGTACACTTTTTAAGTTAACTTTGTTATCAAAGTGAGACAAAATAAGTCTTATCCCGTCAGCTTTAAGTTCAGTTCAATAATTTGAGTCATTAAAAGGGAGACTGGGTTGTAATAGCATTGGTTGAATAAACATTTGCACCGTCTAATCTATTAGCATTAAATACCGTTGAGAAATGAAATAAATACCTGGTTTAAAAAGATGGAAGGATGACTATACTACAGTTAAATCACCTTTTTGCGTGGATTTTCTATCATCATTTACTTAAACTTTCTTGCCTATTCATTATCTCTCATGTAAAATCATTGGTAAGTAAAGTAATGAATTCAAATTTAAAGACACAACTCTATAAATAATGGGACCGCCCCAAAACTATGTAGTGCTACTAGGCGCTATGTATAGTTTTGGGGCTTTTTGTGTTTTTCATTACTTTCAGCAGAGTACTTACTAATAGGGAGGATAACCATGGAAGAACTTAAGCAATCATGGAACAGTGATGAAGAACTAGAAGAACTTGCGAGGATTCGCCGTAATAGAACAATCACATCTGGATTTGTTCAATCAGTAGGATTTCTTAAGATGCCCATTGAGGAAAATGGACGAAGAGTTACAAAAGATGTAGAGGTTGCTATTTTTGACCTTAGAAGCGGAGTAAGAGCATACTGTCCTGTTCATGAGTTTTCTGAAAGAGAGTACCGCTCTTTATCCGGATTCGTAACGACTCAACAAGAATTTATCATTGATGAATTAGATTTAGAAAATCGCATTGCTATTGTCAGTGTAAAGAAAGCTGATCAAATTAAACACGATCAATTTTGGAGTCAGTTGCAGTACGAGGAACAGAAAGGGATTTTATCTGAAAATACTTATGAAGGAGTTATTTCAGGCTTTAACCCAGAAACTGAACGTATCTTTGTTCGTATTAATGGCGTCGATTGCTTCATGCTTAAATACGATTGGGATCATGGTCGTGTTAGGGATATTGCTAGTCAAATCGACCGAGGTAGCAGAGTCGATGTAAAGGTGGAACGAATCGATCTTGAAAGAAAGTTAGTCCAGGTTAGTCGCAAAGCAACGTTTGATGATCCATTCAACGAACTAGAAAAACTGAAAAGCATGGATGTCATTGGAGGAAAAATCAGCGCGGTTCACCCAATTCATGGTATCTTCGTTAAATTAGCAAATGGATTGGAAGTCAAAGGGAGCAAGCCCAGAAATCTTGAGGAACCACTGGTAGATGATATTGTAAGCTGTCGAATACAAACTATTGATAAAGACAATCGCCGCTGTAAGGTAGTCATTACAGGTTATCCGCAAGGGAAGAAGAAACGCAAAGATATGGGAGCATTTCTCTTTGAAACAAATGCCCGTTGAAGCCTTGCACGATGAATCTCTTGAATATCCGTACCTATATACAAAGAAAGGGGAGGTACCTTTTTGGGACCATCCCCAGATGTACGGTTATAAGTTTCTTCCTAAAGATTATAGACCTGTGGCGACGATTGAAGCAGTATTATCCCTATATGCTAGAAAGCGGATAGACGAAACCGATATAATGATTTTAAAAGTGCTTGGAGATGCGATCTGCTGTAATGAGGATCAGCTGAGACGTTATTTTTCTACTAAACTTACGAGCTCCCAGGTATCGAAACGCCTGGATAAGCTACGTAAAATGGCTTTTGTTGAACGATGGAAGGTCAGGGTTAGGACAGAAGAAGAGTATAAACCACCCGCTCCGTTCGTTTTAGGAATTGCTGGTTACAAGTTATTGAAACACTATTATAATCAAGACTTCTTCATGGACCCGAACCGTTGGGATTCGTTAGGAATTGGGGCAGTACAGCGATATGTCGCAGTAAATGAATTTCGATGCAGGTTGATTGAAGCTAGAGCAGCTTCCAGCTGGAAGTGGAATGCTCTCATCGCTGATAACAAACTTATTAAAAAACCAATGGGTGTCGCTGAAATTGTAACTCCGAAAGGAAATATTAACTTTTTAATTGATCGTCCTCAGATGAATCAGAATTATATAGGATATTTAAAAGATAAACTGCACAATTGGAAGAAAGTTTATCAAAAATACGGTAATAAGCTTCCTATTAGTGATTTCGCAGAAAACGTTCCCACAGTTATTATCTTCGCTTCGACACTTTCAATGGCGAAACAAATTCATAAAGAAGTCATGTTAGACACATTTCCATATATAGTATGGTTTTGTATCGAAGAAGATATGACTGTAGATGGATTAGACAAAGCCTTCTATCGTCCAGTTAAAGAGGACTTACAAAGATTTACTCTAGACTTCTTGAAGAAATTAGAAACGAAAGAGCCTATAGGAAATCCATAATGTATTGAGTGAAAAGCCAGTTGGAGAAAGGAGGCAGCATGACTCAGGTAATTGAATCATCACTATTATTTAAACCTCTCCAAGAACTTTGGGAACATGATGAATATACATTTCAACACTCGCTTAGAGTGGCCGATCTCCTTAAGCGATTTGGTGAATTTTTAAACATGCCTAGAGGATATCAGGATGATTTATATAAACTCGGAGCCTTGCATGATATAGGTAAAACTAAAATTCCAAGTGAAATATTGAATAAAAGTAAGCCTCTCACAACGGATGAATGGCAGTTGTTAACGCAGCATCCCGTCATAGGTTATAACATGTTAACTGGAGAAGGCTATTCAAGTAATATCTTGAGTGGCCTTCTCTATCATCATGAAAATTATGATGGCACTGGGTATCCATTCAAATTGAAAGGTGGACAACTACCTCTCTTTGCCCAAATCCTTAGAATTGTAGATAGTTTCGATGCCATTACAAATGAGCGTACTTATCAAAATGCATCTACTTTTTCGGAAGCTTTAAATGACATTACTCGTTTACAAGGCAGTGCATACGAGCCAAGTCTTATTGAGGACTTTGAGAGGATGTTACACTCAATTAAATAGGAAAGATTTCCCTCATACTAGTTGACTATCCATAGGTCTAATGGTACTATTTTCAATAGGAACACCCTCTCTTAAAGTTTTTTAAAGAGTGTGGTTCCTTCATTACCCTTGCCGTACCACCCATTCGGCGGGGTATCTACATACTATCAATGATGACTTACACAAGTTAACTATTAAACTATATTATAGACGGGAGTTCCCCGAAAATATTATGAGCTACCAAGCTTTTAAGCTGGTAACCTCATAAAATTTTCGGGGATTTTTTTATGCGGAGTGATTCTATGGAAAACGTACTTTTAGCCATTGGTAATAAGAGTTTTAGTTCTATCATACTGAAACACCTGGAGAATAACTTAGATTCCTTTCACATTGCCAACCAAGAAGTGATGCATCATCGGTATTTAGAAGAACTGATCGAGGTTGAAAAACCGGATATCTTAATCGTCCATGACTATCATCTACCAAGTGACAAGTCCACTCAAGAAGAAAGGGAAGAAGAGTGGCTTTCATTTATTCAACGAGTCAGAGTTAAGTATGATAATCAGTTACGCATTGTCTTCTTATGCGAACGGGAGAAGGGGGACCCTTTTCTCAGTTACTTGGTGAGTACAAACGTTTTAGACATCTTTAATAGTCGCATGATCGATATGGAAGACTTTGTTGACCAGCTTAAAGATACGCCTCGTTTTAAACGAGTAGCTAAATTCGTTACTAAAGAAGTGCCAATTGCTCCACCTTCAGATGAAGACGAAGAAAATGAAGAGTTAACCGCCACCCCCAAAAAAGAGATTAAGGAGAAAAAAGAACCCCGCCCACCTAAGGAAAAGAAGCCTGAAAAGCCACCACGACCAATCGTAAAGAAAGAAATCACCAAGAAAGTTGTCAATAAACAGGTTGTTAAACGCGATTTCAATATACAAGTTAGTAATCAAGTTGAGCGGATCGTAGGAGTTCCAATTGAAAAAAAATTAGTGATGATTGGGAGTCACTTTTCTCGTTCAGGGAGCACATTTATCTCTCACTTACTTGCTAGGCAATTAGCGCGCCTAGGTGTGACGGTTTCCTATATTGAGAATCCTTACGGGTCTTGTTATACCTATGATCGATTTATTGGCCACGAAAGAACAAGTAATTATCGAAGTAAATTTTTTCAATTGGCTAAAAACCCTAAGTATAAAGACGAACTTTCCTTTGATTGGATTCAAGATGGTATTAATTTAATCAGTAGGAATCCTTCTGAAGAGCGTAATTACGAAACAGATGACATCCCTTTTGATGTCTTTATCAAAGTCATCCTTTCTGCTCCCACAAACGTCACGATTATCGACGTAGGGACAGATTGGAATAAACCAATTTATAGAGATATTTTTGATATCGCGACAAACGCCTTCTTTGTAGTAGAACCGGATATAAGCTCTATTCAACATTTAGAAGACCCAGAAAATACAGCAACAGCCTATTTTCATGAATATATGGAGAATGAGAAAAGCTCTCTTATTGGGAACCGCTTTGATCCAGAAATACTGAAAAATGAAGTCATTAGAGAACTATATGCGGATAAGCTCATCGCGTCAATTCCAACATTTCCAAGTAAAGATGTATTTGAAACTCAATACAAAGGTTCGTTTTTGAACGATACCAGGCAATACTCGAAGCTAATAGCGACACAATTGAACCCGCTCCTATCGGATTTACTTCCAAAAGAGTTTCTAAAAAAGGCCCAGCGCAGAAAAAATGGACTGGTAAAAGGCTTATTCAATAAAAAAATTACAATTCAACAGGCAAGTGAAGGAGGAAACTCATGAAACAAGGATTGAAAATAGCGTTTGGGATTCTACTGGCGGTTATCGTAATGGCTTTTACACCTATATATGACATTTACATAAAAGACCGAATCGATAGTGTAGATGTTGTGGTTGTTAAAGCAGGTAATGAAATAGAAGCGACTGAACCCATTACAGCTGATAAGCTGCAGGTTGAAAGTAGAAGAAAGCAAGACCTCGTAGAAGGAACCATTTTAGCAAGTGATATTAACCAAGTTATTGGTTATGATGCAGGACAGTTATTAGTCGGAAATGCCATTATTTCAAAAAACATGGTGGACTACGATAAGTTAGTGCCTAATGAGAAAGATGGAGAGGCTATTCGTCCAATAGTAAGCGACATGATCTTTGCTATGCCGGGTTCAGTAAGACGTAAAGATACAATCGATATTTACTTGGTAAGTAACTCATTAATTGGTCAGTACGCCAAAGAGGACAGTGCAGCATCTTCTTCATCTTCAGATAAAAAGAAAGAAGCTGTCGCTAGCGGAGAAACTCTTAAAAACCCGTTGCTAACAGATGTGAAAGTTGTCTATGCAAAGGATTCATCCAATAAGGAAGTTGTAACAGACACAGAAACTAAATCAAAAGAAGAGAACGAACGGTTGAACGCTACTGGAAACATTTCAGATTTAGAAGTAATTCTAAATCAAGAGGATTTTGACAAATTAATGAGTGCTGTAATTGAAAATAAGAACAAACTCTACATTACCTACAATTAGGAAAGGGGAAACTAACCATGATCGTTGGTGTCGTTAGTTTTGATAGTAAATATAAAGAATTGCTACAAGCCCAAGAAGAAATTGAATTAGCACCGCTATTCGATAAGGTAAATGAGGACCATAATACTCCAGTCGAACTAGAGGCACTTTTGCTAGATGGTAAAGCTGTATCTTACGATAAATTATCTTTTATCCGTGAAGTCTACCCGGAAATCCCTATTTTCTATAAAATGCATAATATTTCAAGTCACGTTCGCACGATTAATATTGAACGAATTTGCAGCGGGCATCGGATTACACCTATTCATGAGAACTATACGATGGAGCAAGTTGTGAGTGATATGTGCTCGAAGCTTTTTGGTTCAGATACATTTTCATCAAAGCGAATCGTCAGTTTCTTTGGAACTCACAGTGGAGCGGGAGTAAGCACCACAACCATGAATGTAGGAAAAGCCATTGCTGACCGAGTACACGAGAAAGTTTTGGTGCTTAGTTTGAATGCCTGGGATCCCGCTGATTACTTTACGGAATACAAAGGTGCTTATCTAAACGATTTAAAACTTGATTTAAAGTCACAAAATTTAACTCAAGCTAAACTAGGTGAATCACTTCATCAATATCAGAACTTATATCATCTTGCTGGAAATCGAGATATTAAGCTTCAGAGGTACTATACCAATAAGGAAATTGCACATTTAATTGATGTAGCAAAAGAAATGTTTGACCTCATCCTTATAGATGGAGGAACTCATTTTGATACGGCTTGTGCGACACAAGCATATGTTTCGAGCAATCTTCGATTTGTGGTCACTAATCAAGATGATAAGGGCTATAGAGGGTATTTCCCCCATGTCTTCCAACAATTGATTGAGCCAGCAGGTGGTAAGCGTTCTGACTTCATGTTAATTCTAAATCGTTTCCAGACAAATATGTCTCTTATTAATGAGAAGGACCTCGAATCAGAGCTTGATATGAATCGAATCGCAACTATTCCTGACATGGATATTCTAGGATCAATGGCACTTCGACAGAAAAAGTTTCTTTATGACTTAGCAGATACTAAATACAAAAGAGGAGTTGATACCATATGCAACCTGATTATCTCAGAGGGAGAGTTAACCGAAAAGCCGCTTGAAGAAGAAGGACGTAAACAAAAAGGTTGGTTCGGGTTATTTGGAAAGAAAGCAGGTGTTTCCTAATGTCAAAGGTATTAGATAAAAATACAGAAGACATGTTTAAGGAGCTTGATACTCTGCTCGTTGATGATACTCCGTATGATCCAAATGTTTGGGTGAGTGATCAGATTGAGAAGCAAGGATTATCACCTAAAGGAACGATTACCACTTATGCGCTTAAAAAGAAGTTTAAAGACATCTGTTCAATTACAAGGAATGAACTAGAAAAGATTTACGATAGTGAACCCAGTACTACTAAAAGTAAAGAACAGGATGAACAAAAGAAACGAGAGATTGAATTTGTTGACCTCCAACATAGGGCTGTAATCGGAGATGAGCAAGCGGTTGGATACTTTATTAATAAAATAAAACAAGTCCTTTCTAATAAGAATATTACATCTACTGAATACCCTGATTTTTATTCCACATTAGAGGAGGCTATCTTTCATGAAGTATGGGGAATCAGTATTCTTCACAAGTGGGAGAACTATCCCATGAGTGAAGCTGCTGTAATAAGAGGTACTGAACTTTGGATTGATATTGATGGCCAGTTTATTCGACAGCCAGAGCGTTTTGAAAACAATACGGCTGTGGAACGTGTTAAAAAGGCATTCACGATGCGTTCTAAAGATGTTGTCATTAATGAACAAACCCCTGAAGCTGAGATGGAAAGAGAAGACGGTAGCCGGATTACAATGTTGCAGAGTCCTCGATCAAGAGAGAATTATATTATGTTCCGTCGTTTTATTGTAAAGGATATCAGCCTTTATGAGCAGGCTAATCTATCCACCATAAAGGAGGAAGATATTGATATTTTCAAAGCGCTATCTAGAACAATGCCAAACACTATTATTGCTGGTAGGGTGCGTTCAGCTAAATCGACTTTTATGAAGAGTTTACTTCGAGAACGTGATAGTAAATATGTAGTAGCTTCAATGGAAAAACACTTCGAGTTGGGATTGAGCGCACAACTTCCAGACCGTTTATGTTTTGAAATTCAAGCAAAAGAAGGAGACCTTCATCAAGCCGTACCACGACTATTAAGAATGGAACACGATTATATAGTGGTAGGAGAAATTAGAAGTTTAGAGACAGAAGGTTATCTAATGGCTTGTGAACGTGGAGAGCGTGGAGCAGCTTCAACTTATCACTTAACTGACGTTGAAAGTATTGTCCCACAAATCACACGGCATTTGCTAGATGAATTCCCAAACCGTAACTTTGAGAATGAACTGGAGCGTGTCGCCCGTAACATCGACATCATAATTACAATGAGCACAGAACGAGATCGCCGTAAAAAGCGTGTAGTTGGTGTCACAGAAATTATCTGGGATCCAGATGAAAGAAAGTATTCCACCAATGACCTTATTAGGTATAGCAACGTTACCCAAAAATACTATTATGCTTCTAACATTACCAATCGCTTGGTACACCTTATGGCTGAAGAGAATTTAGAAGAAACGAAAAATCTTATGAGATTACTCAAAATGCGTGAAAAGACTTCACCCATGAGTGATTATCAACAAATTGCAGATGACCTTTTAAAAGATATATTAGGAGACTTTTAAATGGAGGAGCTACTTCACTGGATTTGGACAAACGGCGTTTTCTATATGCTTTACTTTATCTTAATAGTAATTGGATTATGGACAACTAAAAATATTATTGAACTGCCTTTCAAAGAACGATTTAGTCAGTGGCAGTATTTAAACCGCTTAAGAAAAATTCGAGCGACAGAGCAAAAAAACACGGCTATAGAATACGAAAATCGTTTCTTAAAACACATATATCTCCTGATTAAAACGACAAGTAAGCAGAATACAGAAATGAATGTTGTTTCCTTTTTAGTAGTTTCAACCTTGCTTTTTCTCTTCTCAACTTTCATTGTTGTTTTAAAGTATCAGGATGCTTTTCTGGGAGTTATTCTAGGAACTCTTGTCAGTATAGTTCCTTACATGATGCTTCATATAAAACTAAGGAAACTTAGGTTTTTGATGGGAAATGAATTTCTGCCTATTGTCCATTCGCTAACTCAGAATTACAATGCCAATCACTATGATATGTATTATGCATTACGTGAAACGCAGCAAGGTATAGAGGACAAGCATTTACGTAAAGTAATGATAAAGCTGGTTTCTGATCTTCAAGTAGCAAGAAACGAGTCCGAGTTACGTATGTCTGTTCAAGTTTTTGTTTACACCGCCGGTACCAGCTGGGCGAAAAGACTAGGAAACATCATCATCAAGTCTTATCTATATAACGAAAATGTCTTGAAAACGTTATTGATCCTAACGAAGCAAATAGAGGATACAGAAGAAATGCTAGAACAAGAACAATCCACTGCACTTGATACGGTATACAATGGTTATTTTACTCTGGTGATTCTTCTTGCATCGCTTGTTCTTGGATTCTATGTATCGGGAGCTCAAGATTGGGTGGCTCTCCAATTTGAGGATAAGTGGAGTTTACTAACGTTAACGCTATCTTCAATAGGTGTCGTATTTTCACTCATAATATCATCTATTGTGAAGCGTCCTAAAAACGATTTGTAAAGAGGTGGTTGTTTGTCAGTTTCGATACTCTTTAAGTTAATTCCTTACGTGCTTTATGGCATTACATTCATCTTGGCCATCACTTCTGCAAAACTGGTTTACAGTGGCATGTCATCACAAACAGAACGAATTCAAACCAGATTGAGAATTAAACAATCTATGAGATCCAATCGCGAAAAAGTGATTCAATCGGTCAATCAATCTTCCTTGGAGGAACGTTTAAAGATAGCGGATTATCCGCTTGGATTCAATGCATTTAGATACTATATTTTGTTTGGTTTAATACTCTCGTTTTTGATTGTAAACTATATCATTGTTCCTATTATATTAAATGGTAAATACGAGCTGTTTGGTGCATTGATGGTTACAGGGATCTTTGTCATTCTACAGCCCTGGCGCCCCTTATTAATAGGATTTATTCTAAAGCGTTTAGCAGAATACAAGCAAACTAAGCGTAATGCTGAAGTGTTTATGCTGTATGACCTTCTTATAAACGAATTGGATATGATGGAACATTCAAGAATCAACGCATATAGCATTTTAAGAAACATACAACCTTATTTCGAAATGATCAGCACTCCTTTTAACAAACTTCTAACAGGTTGGAGTACTGATGAAGGCCCAAGCAGAGCGCTTGAAACATTTGCAAAGGAACTAGGTACTAAAGAAGCTAGAACCCTAGTAAGTGTCTTAAAAACCTTGGATGAGGTTGAACGTGAAACAGCTTTACAGTCTCTTAGAGGCATGAATAATATGTTTGCCAGGAATCAAATTGAAAATTATCGTCGTAGAAGGAAAGTAACGACTGATTTTGCTTCAATGCCAATTAAAATTACTCACTTTTTAATAGTACTCAATTTCTTAGTAGTCATTATAGTCATGGTTAATTTGATCATGGGTAAATCCGGTACTATCTAAGATGATTAAGATAAAGGAGGAAAAGTTTTGGATAAATCTTTATCGACCTTTATGAAATTAGCAGCTACCGCTTTAGTCATTGGACTATTAGTGTATGGTGCACTTTATGACAAGATGGGAAATGTGTCAGATGGTATAAGCACTTATATCGAAAAGAACTAATTTTATTAATCGAAGGGGGGTTATAAGTGAATAAATCACTTTCGACTTTCATGATCATTGCAGTTACAGCAGTTATATTGTTTGTCTTAATTGGTAGTGTTTCTTCGTCCTTATTTAACAAAAATGATGAACATCAAGAAATTATAAAAAATGAGTACAATCTAAAAATTAATTAATAAAATAGGAGGCTTTAATTCACATGAAAAACTCACTAAGCACATTTCTAGGACTAGCAGCTACAGCATTAATCATTTCCATTTTGGTATTCGGAGTAGGGTTCCAAATGCTTGATAAAGAGGCAGGAGAATATGAAGAACAAATTGATGCAGTAACAACTGATGTTCCAACTACATCATCGGTTACACCTTAACAATAGACCTTTTTACCAGGGATTGATCTAAACGTTAGCTTATATGATTCTTTACGAATATAAGGAGGGCTTGTCCCTCCTATTATTTTTCTAATAAGAGGTGGATAATTTGTCTACAACATTAGCAAAATGGATGACATTAATTATAATGGCCAATATTATGTTTGCTCCAATCCTGGCTTATATAGATAGCTTACATAGAGAAGCGATAGAAGTAGTTTTACAAGAGGGTGCTAAAAAAGCAGCGATCGAAGGTAGGTTTACAAATGAATTAGTTGACGATATGAAACAAGAATTAGTTGATAATTATAATTTTGAAGAGGATAAAATTATAATAAATGCTACTCAGACCTTGAAAACTCGAAATGAGTATCTTGAAGCAAGCATTGAGGTACCACGAGGAATAATTTTCATCTTTGATATTTTTAATCCTGGTCCAGATAAAATCAAGAAAAACACAAAGGTTATGAGTGAATACATTGGGTAGGAGTGAGGGTAAATGGCGCATTCATTAAAGGTCATGTTCCTTATGCTTCTGTTCGCTGGAATCATGATGATGCAATACAATTTAGATTCGGACCGGACCTCAACAAGACAAATGAAGAATGGACTAGAGCTAGCGGTTCACGATGCGGCTTTAGCATTAGACAACTCTCAACTCTCTCAAGGAAAAGTCGTATTTGACGAGTGGGAAGCGGTAGAAAACTTTAAAGCGAGCTTGGAAGCAAATCTCGATCTTGAATCTGGTGCTGGATATGTATATTTCCCCAAAGAAAGCTCTTATTATCAGGATCCATTTTATGTAGAACACTTAGAGTTTATTGATGATGAAGATGGTTCTTTTCCTCAAGTTTATTCAAATCCTAAGTATGATATCTTAGATACACTAAATGGACCAAGTATCATCGCGGTTGTATCTACTAAAAGTCCAAGATACTTTGCAGGAGAAGGAATTACCATAAGAAAATCTGTAGTTTATGAGTACTATGATTGATTTTAGTACTGGTATACTGCAGCTTTTTTGTATGTGGAAGAATTTAGAGAAAGAAAAAAACATTATAGTTAATATTTGGTTATTGTAAATTTGAATGATTATGTTTATAGTAAAAATAAACCAATTTATAAATACACTTACCTCTTTTTACCTACTATATTTCTATTTATTGTAAAAAACACCTCATAATAATAGACTGAAAGTATTGCATTTGTGTTTAAATACTTCAGTAAATTAATAGATTAATTAATGATGATAATAAATTACTACATATTTTCTTATTTATTCCAAATAAAACATAAAATTTGTTTAAATGTCTACTTTATACAGTGGATAAAAGAAAGAGGTGTCAGTATAATTTGTAATATAAAGAGTAATATGAGCATACAAGAAAAATTCGGCTCTAAAGTTCGATACTATCGTCTATTTCGAAAGTACTCTCAAGAAGATTTAGCTTTAAAAACTGGCTTACACCGTACATATATTAGTGAGTTAGAGCGAGGACAACGGAATATTACTTTAGAAAACATCAATAAACTTTCAAAAAGTTTAAACATAAGAATAATAGACCTTTTCGATTTTGAAATGTAGGTTTTCTACATAAAGGATGCAATGATTTTATTTCCTTATCTGGGCACTTGGAAATAGAGGAGCAAGTAGTGCAACCAGCCTTAGTATGTTTAACAATTTATAACTGTTGAATATATAGGGCTTTTTTAAGTATTAAATGGTTTTTTTTACTAATTACTTGGGTAAAGTGAAATAAAGGATTAGTATGCTAGACATTTAGTACCTATTTCCAACTTTAAACTAACACTATTCCATTATTTATATTACACTTATATTTGTAGAATTTTATCGAATTATGTCTTTTTTCGACTAAATATACCAAAAAAAATTAATTTTTACTTTGGAATTCTACAATTTTTATAGAGCTTATATACTATGATATTTATAAATCAAAGATAAATGTATTTTAAAGATAGATTTCAATTAAAATGATGATAGATTTTTCTATCTGTAGAGAGGTGTTTCTTATGTTATCAAAGGATTTTATGTCCAGTATGAGTAACGAAACTAGAATGAAAACATTCTATATAAATATGAACCAGCAATATTACTTTAGAAGAACCTATTTCTTATTAGATGCTAATTTATATGTTGAAATGGTGACGTTAGTAATGGAGTCGAATCGTCAAATTGGTAAAAGATCAAAAGTAGAAACTGAAGTTTTAGAATCAGATTCTAGAGAAGTATCTACTACTAACATATCTAAATCATTTATTGAATATTTGAAGGTAGAAGATACTATTATTGAAGAATATAAACTTAGTAAAAGTCAGGCGGAATTTGTTCTTAATAAATATAAAAATAACTTATTTGATGTGAATAAAGAGTTATTAGATTCTATTAACTAATTTAATTATCATTAAAAGTTATCTCCTCTTAATTTTGAAATTAATATACAAACTAAATAAAGTTGTGGTCGTTTTTATCCAATGGTATAATTTAACCATTAAGATTTAATTTTCCTTTTTTGTGCAATCTCTTTAGAGATTTGCGGGTAAAATGACTAAACATAATGAAGCCTCTGGGGCTGGATTTCAAGCATTTTTTGTATGCTTGAAACCTTCTCTCAGGGGCTTTTTTTGTGCTCTAAAGGAGGTGATGTAAAAAGCATTATATTGATAATTAGATTGTCAATTAAATGGGTGGAGTTTTAAAAAACTTAATTGAGAGGGTGTTCAGAATGTTTCTATTAAAGAGTAAGAATGACGATTGTTGCAAGCCAGGTGAGCTGCATGTTTAAAGTCACATGTTTTGCTCCTATTACACCAGATAAGTTATGGGATGGTCTAAAAGGATTACAATTCACGAAAAAGAAAGAGGGATTTGAATGGTATCTTGATGGTCATGTTTTTCGCATTGAACCATTCAAGAATCAATCACGCACTAACATGAAGGGCTATCGAGTATATTTTAATGGATCTATTGATGGTGCTATTTTTCTTTATGATTTTGCTCTTAGTTGGATCAATCCTGCTATAACCGGAATTGAATTTTCACTTTCTCATTCTAATATTACTAGCCAGGATTGGATTAAGGATTTAATGTCCCGCTCTTCATTTTCTACGGTTGATACAAAAGGTATCTTTAAAAAAGGACCAATTGGTATTGTTGTCGTGAATAATGAGGTCGTAATTCAGTTGAGAAGTTCAAAGGGAAGTCAATTAAATCTTATGCCTAGCTTAAAGCAAATTGAATCGATTAAGGAAGAATTGAAACCGGTAGAAGATGATCTATTCTCTATGTTGGAAGAAGGTGTGGCAATATGACATTCGACTTCTATACGAAAGCGTCTAAGTTTACTGTCGCAGAGAATAGTGTTTTGAAAAACGGTGAAGTGATTGCTGAAGGTAAGGTGTTTCTATTTCAAGTTCTTTTAGGTTTCCCGGTCTATCTCATAGTGCATGAGCATGACTTTGTACCACCTGTTGTTATTAAAACAGATTGTATTCTGTCCGTTTTGCCTTCACATGAGTATTTCGATGGTGAGCGGGAGCCTCAGAAGTTCTTATATAGAGTGAAGTACACTATTAATGATGTGCCTATAGTTTACGATATGGAAGCTGTAGACAGTAACTCAGCAAAAACGTTTGTGCTTCAGCGATACAAGAATAAGAACATAAAAAATGTCAGTGTGGAGCGTAAAAAAAGAAGGGAGAAAATTTCATGAGCAATCGTTCTTCTTCAATAGCGATGATCGATAAAGAATCTTCCAAAGCATATAGAAAAATTCTTTCAGCGGAAACAGAATTTGAGATTTTCACCATTGTGGAACGATTAAAGCCAGATGTGGCCAAGCGTGTCCTAATGACATTGACGATGAATAAACAACTTAACAAGTAATCAATATATCCCTTCCTAGTAGGGAGTTCAATTTTGCTCCCTAGGTACTAGGTGGGGAGTGCATATTGAGAGGAATGAACGTTATGACAGAAGTTAAAAATTGTGATAATTGCATTTATCAATCTGGACGACCTGAATTTGACCTCAAAAAGTGCAAGCGTTGCTCCAGGACGGAAAAGGCATTGTTTGAGCCAATTCCTACCGCTGCTTATTTGATGGAATCTTTTATGATGAAAGGTACCTATCCTACGTTAAAACTTTATGAGAAACATTTGAAGCAGGTTAAAGACACAATGAAATCTAAGTTACTTTCTTCAGAAGAAAGAAGGCATGAATTCAAAGAAGTGAACCTGGTCGCTAAATTTGTTCCGAAAAAAATAAGCGATATAGATTATGTAGGTTTGAACACTTATCTCGATGATCTTGGCTTACTAGCACGTATACTAGAAATTGATCATAAACGAGTGAAAAAAGAACCTATGATATTGAAGCAATTAAAAGCCTATCAGTTGGAGCCCACTCAATACGTAAAACCCTCCTTTAATAAATTAGGAAAGAGCTTAAATCAAGTTCCTGAATTAAGAAACGAGGGTTGGAGCGTTGAAGAACTAGCTTTCACCTGTAGTACAATTGATGCAAAGTATTCTTCTTATAAAAAGCAATATGAAACCTTAAAAGAAGAGATGATAAAATGCGAGAAATTAAAAGCTGATAAAAAGCTAGTTAATAAATATGGTTCGGTTTCACTAATCAATAATGCACCATTATACGATATTGCTTCGATTTATAACGATATGGGAAGCGATTTGCTAATTGAATACGGTAAACCTAATCATGAACAGCTTCAATACTTTATGACACGAGGTATGTTGACGAAAAATGACATTGAACAGTTTAAAACAGTAAAGGATATTGCTCTTGAATTCGTAGTGATGGATCTTGATTCAGAACGACGAACCATTGAGACATTCCAGAGAAGACAGATGCAGGCGGCTCAGAATCGTATGAGAGCGTAGAAAACATAAAAAGGGAGGGTAGTCCCTTCGCTAGAGATTGAGATAGCGGGCGGACGCCCCTATCTCTTTTTCTATGCGAATTGGACATCTAAATGAATAACGCGAAATTGAAAGAATGGGAAGAAAGATATTCAAAAGTTAATGTATTTCAAGAGTTTGATGAAATTAAAGAGTTTTTGAAAAATGAATACCTAGAGGATAATATGAAACCCTTTATTATCTCTTATTCTGGTGGAAAAGATAGTTCTTTAGTGCTAACGTTAGTTTGGCAAATGATCATGAAATTACCTACCGATTTATTAAAAAGAGAAATTCACGTCGTTATGAGTGATGCTGCGGCTGAGACTCCGGTGATGAGTCGGTATCAAAGAGGCATTATGAAAATCATAGAAACTACAGCGGTTGAACAAAAGTTAGACCATATTTTTAAAGTTCATTTAGTAAAACCTTCAATTAAAGGAAGGTTCTTTTTTCGAACCTTGGGTAGAGGATATCCACCAGCAACACCAAACTCTAGAACTCGTCCTTGCACATTTCATATGAAAATCCTACCAATACAACGCCTGCTTAATGAAATAATTAATCAAACAATTCAAAAGCAGGATTGTTTTAGCGAGAACTCATATGCTATCACTTCTATCCTGGGAGTTCGGACTTCTGAAAGTGTTTCGCGTGCTGAAAGTATGAAAAAACATTCAGTTGAGGACTTTTATGCGAAACATGCTACAGATGATCGTATTCGAGTTATGCACCCTATTAAGAACATCGAATTGGATGCTCTATGGAGTTACTTGCTGGCTTTACCAAATGGTGAATTCCCTTATGGTGGTAACGTATCAGACATGATGAAGATGTATGGGAAAACTGGTCATGAATGTTCAATTACCGAAGGATCTCAAGGTGGAGTAGGCGCTTCTTGCGGGCAAGTTGGTTCAAGAACTGGTTGTTTTACATGTCCTCTTGCCGGAAAGAATGACAAAATGCTAAGTGCCATGATTGATGAGGGGTATACTAATTATAGTTATTTACAAGAGTGGAAAAACTATATGTTAGATATTCGGAACGATGTTCGCTTTCGTTTACCAACACAACGGCAGAAATTTAACAAACATCAAAAGAAAGCAGAGTTATTGGAAGATGATTTTTCACTTTTCTCGGTCGATTGTATTGAGGATTCTCACCAAAGAAGACTCCACCGTTATGAGACATTTAATAAGGCAATATTTAATTATGCCCCAGGTGGCTTCACAATCGAAGCTCGTAAAAGAATGCTGGAATATCTTTTATGGACCCAAAACAAGATAGGAGAAGAACTCATTGAAGAAGAAGAACTTCAAGCGATATATCAAACATGGAAAGAAGATGGATATGATATTGAGCCCAAAGATGTAATACCAAACAGATATAAACATGATGAAAAGCTTATCTTATTACCTGATGGAACGGTGAATGAAAAAGAAACTACGGTTACATCTTTCCCGCTCTTCTATGTACAGGTACAAACACAGTACAATGACTCTGAATTTGTCACTTATGTTCAGAACAAAGTTAAAGAGACGAATAGATCCATCCATTACTTTTCTAAATCAATGGACAGTCAGGAACACCAAATGGCCTTTAATGAATATACGTTTATCGTATGTAGTCCATTTGCTAATAATCAGCAGCAAGCTGAACATTACGTGTATTCCTGGTTAGACTGGACCGATAGCTTTAATTCAAGCTTATATGATTCTCCATACGAATCATGGGAAGAAGATGATGAAGGTATTTATGTACCACAATTAGAAAATGACCAGCTGGCATACTCTAAAACGATCTCAGCCAATCGATTGATAACAATGATAGAAGAACACTCCCATATTGATTTAATCTGGAAAGAGGATACAGTTCTTTCAGAAACAAATAACCTAATAAAAGAAATGAGTTTCCTTGAAGGAGTAAAGTATTATTTGCTCCGTTTAAGAGAGAATGAAGAAAAAAGCAGGATTCATTTTACTTTTCCAACGTTTACGGAGAACGATTATGGCCAGTTAGGTCTAGCTATATAGAAAAACAGTTCGGCAGTTGTTAAATTGCCGAACTGTTTTTTTGTAATTTCTCTTTTCAATGAAATTCTTAATTAACTAGAACTGTATAAGCAGATGTAAATCTAATGCTACTATTGGTTAAAGAATATAGAGAAGGAAAGCATGTGGGTTAATTTAAATTTCATCAGCTGAAAACCGATATAATAATATAGACTCATAAGTCTAAAGAATTTCAATCAAAGTTCTATCAATGACGAAACGTAATGGGAGATTAGTATGATCAGTTACTGGGAGCTAAACACACAAAGTTGTACACCTACGATTAATATTTCTTTTAATGAAAATAATGAAATTTATAAAAAGTATAAACCAGAACGATGGCTGCTGCACTACAAATGGAGCTCTTTCAGAAGGTTTTTAGGGCTTAATCCCGTGAAAGTATTTGTTGGACCTTACATAGAAGTTGAAAAACATGGGAAAAAGACCTATTTGCTCTTTCAGAAACCTTCATTCTTACCAGGAAAGCAGACTGTTGAAGTAAAAGAAAACATTCACTTTATTTCATTTGAGCGGGATAGTAAAGTTGAATTGAAGAACGAGTTATTCGCAAATCATTTATTTACTGCTTTAGCTAAACCATTTTCAAAATTAGAAGAAACAGTTGAATATTATGGAAACTAATCATATAGGAGAGTCCTAAAATGAAAAAGAAAATGAATTATTTAATCTTACTTTTAACTATCACCTTTATGGCTGGTTGCGCCAACGTAGAAGACGTATCTACTACAGATGTGGATGTCGAAACAGAAGCAAAAACGGAAACCCAAAAAGAAACAGTTCCTCAAGAAGAATCTGTAGATGAAGCAAATGAAAATAGTAAAGAAGAAACTCTTGATGATACAGTTAATAAGGAATCAGTTGATGACTCAGCAGTAGAGGAAACAACAACCCAATCAAATCATGAACTGTTCGCAGGATACAAATTAATTGATGTCGATGGTGGAGATTTGTCTGGAAATAGAGAACCTAACGTTGTCGTTGACATTGGTTACGGTGATCGTCAATATTTCGCATTCACTAATGAGCACGGCCAACTAATACGTGTCATTGCTGACGAAATCATTCTACAAGATGACAGCAGGGAACCTGTGTTATCGTCTGGCAGATACTATTCTGATGAAGCAAAGGTTCCGGGCGTCGAAAGTGATGTTTTAGATGAAGGACATATCATTGCTGATTCTCTCGGAGGGGTATCCAATGCTTATAATATTACCCCGCAAGAGAGTACACTCAACCGACATGGTGACCAAGCGTATTTAGAAGACGGGATCCGTAGCGCAGGTGGAGCTACTAATTTTGAAGCAATTATCACATATCCGAATACGGAAACGCAGATACCTTCAAGTTATCAGTACACCTATACTTTGAACGGAAATGAGATCGTTGATACATTTGACAATGTGAACCCTGATGAAGTCAATGCGTCCCTCGGTTTAACTGAAAGCGAGCCTGACGATTCAACTAGTTCAGACACAAAGGGTGATATTTCTAGTATTGATACAAATGGTAATGGACAAGTAACTATTAAAGAGGCAAAGGCAGCAGGTTTCAGTATGCCCATAGACAATCATCATTGGCTATATAAATTTATGGACGATCGAGATGGTGATGGACTAGTAGGTGAGTAAAAATTTTGTGATTGTGAAGCAGATAATATCTCTATCCCGTTAAATGTCAGGATTGTGGACGACTCAGTTTCGAGAGTTTAAGAAAGATGTGAAAATTTAATCAGCATAAATTAGGTGAGACACATAATCTCAATTTCAGTCTTAAAGTACCGGGAGCGTTAATCTAAAAAGGATTACGCTCCTTTCTGTTTAATCTTATACCGGGTAGGATTGTTGAAGGGTCATTTTGGGATAATTTAACTATTTCATAATCAGTAATTAAAGGAATTTCAATGGGGAAGTCGAAGTGAAGATTAATGTGTAAAGAGAAAGGGGGAGAAATTTGGAAGACAACTTAATTAAAAAATTGATTACTGAAGCTGCAAACAAACGAAAAAAAGAGCTTATTGAGGATATTGCTCAATCTCATTTTGATGCAATGGCTTATTTGAGAGAATGTATTAGAGAAAATGTAAAAGATGGTTGGGGGTTATTACCTTCTTTTACTCCTGCTGAATATTGCAGAGCTTCCAAAGTCCCTCTCATAGAAAAAGATGAATATTTTATTAAGTTAATTGATGAAATTGAAATGGAATATATAATTGAAGATTTCAAAGAATTTTTTGGAACTGGCTGGAGTGAGACTTTTAATGAATGTATCATACATATTAAAAGCGATAATTTTAAATCAATAATTCCCTTTTTAATTTCTGCATTAGAGAAAGCTATTAATGAGGTAATAAATAAAGGAGAAAACTTTTTCGGTATTAATTTAAAGAGGGAATATCGAAACTTTGTGGATCACCTAGATGACCATATTTATATCAAGCAATTAGCATTTGAAACAAAAAAAGTATTTGAAGATTATATTTTCAAAAATGGTATTAAGGGACATAACGAAATTCCTATATTCAATCGAAATCTAATTCAGCATGGGAACGATACTCCTGATAGATGGGGAAAAGTCGAGTTGTATAAAATAATATCGTTAATAGGCGGATTAATACACATGAAAAATATTATTAGTTTATCAAAAACTTCTGAATAGTAGACAACACTGATTATAATCTTGATTTCTAGTTTTCAAGAAAATCGGAGCGTTAGTTGAAGATGAGATTAAAATAAGGACACGCAATTTAGATATGTCTAATTAATATAACATTGGTTTTATCCCTATATGCGTGAATATTGTTAGCAAAAGAAACTCTTCCAAATAATTTGGAAGAGTTTCTTTGTGTAATTGAGCGTAGATTAAATATTATTTAGAGAGTCATTAAGAGATCTGCATGATGCTCATGTATCCGAAGTATAAAGATTGTGCAAAAAACAGTAAGCCCCATACAATAGCAGGTATGAATGTCTTTTTAGCAAGTATAGAAGCATCGCCAGCGTTTCTCCGGTCTTTATAACACATAACTAATATAACAGCTGCAGAGTAAATACTCTCCATAAGATTTACGCATATGAAGAATAACAGCACTAGAGGTACAAATGGTTCTTGAAGATGAAACCAAAGATACGTAAGTATTCCTCCGAATGTAATTAACCAAAAAAAACCATATAGATTACGTATCCATAGGACTAAATTCAAAAGAACAATAAATGCTAATACATAAATAATCCACTCGTATTTCTGAAGATTATAGAGATAAAAGAGTCCAAATGCCATAGCGGATGAAAATACATAACCTGATAATGTTGTTAAAACGCCACCAAGCCATGAAGATTGTCCTGTTTCTGCTAGACCCGATTTATCATGGAAAAGTTGGATTGATTTTACTCTCCCGCTAGTTATTAATGCCATTAAAGCATGTCCAGTTTCATGAAGAAGTGTATCAATACCTCCTATGTATTTCCCTACTATAGGTATTCTTGACACTAAGAACGCAACACATAAAGTGACTATGTAAGTCATAGCAGCCTCCATCTTGTAGCCTCATATTTGTACTCATTATAACCTAAAAGCAATTTACTAAAGACACTCACTATTGATAATAATATTAATAGAAAACATTGCCATAAATGAAATAGAATAGTATTATTAAGTTGTATTACTTTTTGTTTTTATTTTTTGGCAATCCTTATGGATTAGCGGTTAACTTATGAAACGTATGCGTCCTCTGTGGATGACTCTTTAAAACACTTTCAGATCATATGATCGTCCGATCGTATGATCAGTGTTTTATTAATGAGACATTCTGGTGGGCGCTTTTTGCGTTTCAAAAAAATCAGATGAAGGGATGATTTATTATGGCAGTAACACTAGCAGAGGTTTTTGGTACAAGAGACGTTGTGGAGGATTGTAAACAGTCAGTTCAGTCAAAACCCTTATTTTCCACTTTCGCTCCACGTATTTTTGGAAAAGTTATTCTAAGGGATGGGACTCGTCGTATGTACCGCACTCGCGCCACTAAGAAAAAGGCTGCTGAACAAGAAATACTTGTCTTCGTAGCTTCATTAGAACAAGCGATTGGCGATACTGTGATGTGGAGAATTAAAGGTGAAAAAGAATATCGTTTAAGTACTCAGCAAACAGTATCTAAATCGAGAGGAAATAATCTTAAAAAGGCGATTCTTTCATTTTTTGATTTAGAAGATTGATTTTATGAGATTCATTATTAATCAGAGAACGAACATGGGTGGATTTTTAAATTGCGTTTGCTGGTTAATAAAAATCACGATTATGAAACTTTAAGAGAGGGTGTTACGTTATGGAAAATTATTATGATGTAGCTAAAGAAGAGATGAGTTTATATGGTCCAGATTGTACAAGTTTTCAAAATATGTTAGCTGTTCTAATAGGAGGAAAGGCCGACCCGTCTATTACTGGACAGTTGGCTGCTCTTGGAGCAAAGAGACTTGTGTCTATGGGGAAAGAAGAACTGATTAGTTATCCAGGAATTGGTGAAATTTCAGCTAATCGAATCCTTTCAGCTTTTGGGATCGCAACTTATCTTAGAAAGTTTGAGAAGGATGAACAGTACATTGTTCGTTCGCCTGAAGATGCTGCTAACTATTTGGAAGACATGAGTATACTTCCACAAGAACATTTCGAAGTTCTTTATCTAAGTACAAAAAACCTAATTATTTCGAGAAAGAACATTTTTAAAGGGACATTAAATAGTTCTATTGTTCACCCTCGTGATGTCTATAGAGAAGCATTTAGAGTAAATGCTGCTTCCGTTGTTGTAGCTCATAATCACCCATCAGGTGATCCTACACCAAGCAGGGAAGACATTGAAGTTACAAAACGATTGAAAAATGTGGGAGAAACAATGGGTGTTGATCTACTAGATCATGTCATCATTGGGAGTAATGGACGATTTAAGAGTTTAAAAGAATTAGGGTATTGCTAAAAACACATTATTGGGAGGAATTAATTATGATGAATCGAGTAGTTTTGGTAGGACGTTTAACAAAGGACCCGGAGTTACGCTATACACCAAGTGGAGTAGCGGTTGCGAATTTCACACTTGCTGTGAATCGCCCGTTCACTAATCAGCAAGGAGATCGAGAAGCTGATTTTATCAACGTAGTGGTATGGCGCCGACAAGCAGAAAATGCGGCTAACTTTTTGAAAAAGGGAAGCCTTGCAGGAGTAGATGGAAGAGTTCAAACTCGTTCTTACGATAATAGCCAAGGACAAAGGGTATTTGTTACAGAAGTCATGGCAGAGAGTGTTCAGTTTCTAGAGCCTAAAGGTTCCAACCAGGGCAATGGAGATAATGAACGTAGTAACGGTTCATCCAGCGGATACGGAGGCGGTAATCAAAATCGCAACCAGGGTAGCTCTTCAAACTATGGAGATGACCCGTTCGCAAATGATGGAAAACCGATTGATATTAGCGATGATGACTTGCCTTTTTAAGAAGGTAAAGCGTTAAAGTGATAAATTATGAAATTAATGAACGAGTTAAAGAGTGCTTCATCCACCTATGGATAGCACTCTTTTTCTATTTACAACACTATTATGAGAGGTTGATATAAATGGCTAAAGTGAAGAGTGAAGTGAAGGTTTTATTCAGAGAAGGAAACGTGTATATTCATTGGAATGTCAATGATGAAGATGGATATGGCGTTGATATCACTGGTGAAAATGGTATCGGAGGAGATTTAATAGACCTCGGTGGATGGTCTTTTGGTTTAAGTGAAGAAATGGAGCGCCTTTCTCAACGCTGGTTTGCCTATGTTGTTGAAATTATTCAAGAGCAAGGATCAAAGCTTGAGGAAAAAGGCGACCATGTAATTCCGCAACTTTTAGAACATATTTCTTCTTCTCCAACTAAAGATGAAGATGAGCTTTCTTTAATCCGAATCTTAGTTGATACTGATATGCGAAAAGAGCGGATGGTGGATAACACGTTGCGCGGAATCGAACCAGACGTAGAAATCATGAAAGCATCAGATGAAAACTCTCTCTTAAGAGTACGAGAAGAAATCGAAAGAAGAATGTGTGACCTTTTACCTTTCTTCGTCATGCTAGAAGAAAACCTCGATGATGATGAGGTTGAAATCTATATGCATACTGATAACTGTGAAGAGCTCGGTGAAAAGGAATATGCATTCTTAAAAGCAATCGGCATTTCGGAAGATAACTCTATTCGTGCAATTTGTGAGCTACTTTCTATTGATATCCAATTCGATTGGGGGATGTCAGTGTGAGCGAAGTAGGAACTCACATTATTGAATGCGCGGATTGTCAGAAAGTCTTTCGGTTTGATTATGATGAATCGAGCGACAGTATTAAAGTAGGAGAGATTGAATTGTTAGTAATTAAGTGTCCCGAATGTGAAATTTGGGAGGCTGTTTCTGACCAGCGGTTTAAGGTTTTTAATATCCTTGGTCTAGTAACAGACAGCACGATATTACTGAACAATATAACAGACGATATAGGAACTTTGTAGTTCTTACATTAGAGATGAAGAGAATGGGATCCCATTCTCTTTTTATTATTAATTAGGAGGAATGCACGATGTCACATATCGGTAATAAGCTTCGCAGTGGTTTTTATAAAACACCAGACCTACAAGGAGATTTTTTATCCAATTTAATAGAAGTAAAAGGCGATTGTAGCTTTTTAGATCCTACGTGTGGTGAAGGGGAGATTCTTCATCAACTAGCAACTGCTGTTCGTTCTGAGGATTGTTCTATCACTACCTATGGAGTGGAATTAGATAAAGCGAGAGCACAAGAAGCAGAACAGTTACTTGATAATTGTTTAAATGCTCCGATCGAAAGCATGGTGATTTCGAACGACGCTGTTTCATTATTATATCTTAACCCACCTTATGACTTTTCTATGAAAGCCCTGGGTGATGATGGAGCGGAACGTAAGGAATGGACTGAACTAGTACGGAATGTTCGTTATCTGAAGGAGAAGGGCTTAATGTTATACACCATACCAAGCTACCGCTTCGCAGATAAGAAAATTGCCAGGTACTTAGCTACACATTTCTATAATGTCGGAATTGTACGCTTTTCTGAAGAGGATTATCACGATTTCCAGCAGTGCATTTTCATAGGGAATAAAAAGACTGGAAACCATAATCAATTTAATCAAAAACTCTTTGATTTTCTGACGATGATGGATCGAGAGGAATTTGTGCAAAAAAATGTAACACCGATTAATTTAATGGTTGGTAGAAATAAATGGGCGGTCCCATCCGGTGTAACCGAGTTGAAGACCTTCTATACCAAATTAGAGAGCAAAGAGAACTTTTATGAAGGGATTTCAACTTCTAAAGGTTTTGCCGCTTTTAAAGCACGTTCTAAGCCTAAACAGCTCGTTATCGGTGGAGACCCTTGCCTTCCTATTAATCAAGGACAAATGGCGCTTTTACTTGCTTCTGGTGCAGTTAATGGAGAAGTAGGAGAAGGAGACCATTACCATCTTGTACAAGGATTGGAGCTTGTGACTAAAGATAATGAGGAAGAGGTGCGTCATCATGATAGCGGTGGAAAGACGATCATCACTAAATCTCGTACAAAGAGAAGTGTAAGTGTCAAAGTAATTACGCCTAACGGTTTAGTTCGTAAGCTGGTCTAAGGCGTAAAGAGAAACGATATGTAACTAAACTCAATGAAACAGAGATAGACCCAATCTAGCAAACCACTCCTGGAGGGATTAATAATGGCGGTAATTCAAGAAAATTTGAGTGTAAAAAAGGAAAGAATCCTGTATTCAGCTGACCGACGATTTCACATCCTTGCTGCTTTACTTGAAAATTGCGATTACAAGTGTATAGGTGAGTATATCGAGTCAGGAAATGGTTGGACGTTCTTTACCATGGAAACCGAGGATGAGCGTTTCATTCGTGTTAGTTTCCTTAGAAGTCCGAACGTTATCGGTGTAAACCTTCTTATAACAGGTAATCCATCAAAGCGTCTTACGGCTTTGATTCGTAAAGAAGTAGAAGATGCCGTCCAAACAGTAAACACGCTATAGAGAGGTCTGAAGAGGAAGCAAATACTGGCTTTCTCTTTTTTTATACAAATTTGAGAGGATGAGAGAATAATGAATCAACAAATCAATCTATTTGCAGAAGCAGTACAAACGAGTAAAGAGGATATCAGGTCTGAGAAGCAACAAAACAGAAAAGTCGCTTACGATGTAGGAGTCAAGATTGGCGGGTCTCGAAAGGATGAGGCTGCTCTTAGAAAAGCTTTTCTTGAAAATCACACAGTAACTTCTCTAGAGGAGCTTGAAGGTCTTAGTCCTTTACTCGCGTCATCTCTAGTAAAGAAGGAAGAACTCTTTAGTGGCTTTTCCTTAGAAGCTGAAAAAGAGTTGGGCACTGAACCAGTCGTGGCCAGGGTAAAGCAATTAGTCATTCAACGGATCGATAAAGAACCAGCTATTGATTCACCTGAAGAAAGAAAGTCATACATGTTAGCTTGCGAAAACATTCAATCTATTCTGAAAACCATTACTACACTTGATGAGTTTCTATCAACTTATTATGAAATTCGCAAGCGAATTCATTATGAAAATACGGATTGTACTTACACTTTAAATAAAATAAAAGTATCTGAGAGAGTCATTAACCGTGTAAATGAAGGCTTTGCTGAGTGGATGGAAGCTAAAGACACATTTGATCATTATTCCAACCTTTTAGCAAAAATTACGGAAGCTAAAAACCTCCCGCTTAGATGTCTTGGTAAGAAATTTGTAAATTTCTTTTTGAATGCAAAGAGCGGAAATAACACGATTAACACTGTAAAGAAAAGTGTGACTAGTTGGGAAGACCTGCTTAAGAAAAAAAGCAATAAGAATACCAGTAAAAAATCGACGAAGCTATGGGAACGAACTTTTGCAGAACGGCCGGACCGAGCAGGTGGAATTGAATCGAGTGTTCGAAAGCCAGAAGACTTGCAAAGGAAACATGGGTTTCGTTCAATCGAATTTGGACATTATGTAGACGATGCAAAAGCAGAAGAACATATTTTAAGAAGCTCTGAAGGCTTTTATGACCTTTGTGATGCGCTTGACTTAGACCATTACTACGCAGTTTCATTGAATGCGAATTTAAGCGTTTCTTTCGGATCGAGGGGTCGCGGTCAAGCACTTGGACATTTTGATGCAAATGCTAAGGTGATCAATTTAACTCGAGATAAAGGTTGCAATGGTGTCCTCGCTCATGAGTTTTTTCATGCGTTAGACAACTATCTTTTTGACTATTCTCATTCTCACAAGAACGGGAAGATTGGGTTTGCAACTGAATTATCCGGGTTAGGAATACTGAACCCTACTATAAGAGATTGTATTCAAAATCTAATGGATGCTATTAAATCAGGACACAGCAAAGAGTACATTCCTAATAAGAACAAAGAGGGAGACTCGTGGCGTATTTCTACTGGCTTAACTAGTGTCTACGAACGTTTAAATGGGGATCTGTTTCTTGTGATGGACCACTTCAAGAAACAATTTGATAAGTCATTGGAACGTCGTTTAAGTATGGTCCACTACTTAAATTCAAACAGTGAGAAAGATAAAGAAAAGATACTAAAGAGAAACAAAAGAGAGTTAAATAAGTATGCTCAAGCAGTTGCCTGGTTACACCAAAAACAAACAGGGGAGCGGGTCGATTCCATTCCTTGCCCTTCCGATAAAAGTGAGTTCTTTACGAACGCAGTAACGTTAGATCGAGGGAAAATCAAATATTATGCTACTGATGTTGAACTAGCAGCTCGTGCGTTTGAAGCTTTTATTGAGGATACTCTGAAAAGTATGAACAGAAAGAATGATTACCTTGTGTACCATACTTCTCATAGTCTTGCTTATCCTAATGGTGAACAACGCAAAAAGATCAACACTGCTTTTAAAGCTTTCTTTCAAGCTTTAAAGAAAATAGAGTTGCTTTAAAAATAGAAAGTACATTAAACAAACAGAGGAAAGGGAGTCATAAGATGGCTTATTACGAAGATATGAAATATCCCTCTGAGTTCAAAGAGGGGGACGTAATCGATACACTAGTAGGTTATACGCAGACGATCATTAAGCTAGTTTCAATTGAGAAAGAGCCTAATGCAACTTTTTCTACGTATCGCTTCTTAGTAAGAAGTAATATATCAGATACAGACTACGTTGTTGGATATAAAGCCAATATGCCTCGTTGTCTTGCGGATAAGAAAGTTCTAGGGAGAATACCTCAATCTCAAGTGCGACAGTACTAGGTGAGTATATTATGATAACCGGATGGAGTGATAATAAATGACTACAGAAAAAATTGAATTTGACTTAGTAAAAATGCAGCGGTTTGCTGAGCGGGACCTATTAATTAAGAGGATGGCAGAGGATCTTGGAAATGATGAAAGAGCTTTTAAAGTGGTATTTAACAGTGAAGTGGTAGGCGATTCTTTATTGGAGAGGATTTACTTATCATTGTAGAATTTTATAGCTAAAAAGGTGTGCTCTCCAGCACACCTTTTTATTTTTGAAGGATGTTTATGATAGTATTTATAGTATCTCATCTTTCTGGCCGAGCAACGTTTACTTTTTTTCTTTCCAAGTATAAATTAAAAAATCACTCATAGAACCCGCAAGATTTACTGCAAGTTGTGCATGACGCTGCGAAGGTTTATATGAAATTATTCCTGGACCATGTGCATCGCTAATTTTATTTCTTATGGCGCCTAGTCCTTGAACTATTGAAGCGGTTCCTCCTAAGATTTGTTTAAATAATGGTTCTGTATGTTGATCCGGTGCTAAGTTTAGTTTTTTCTGTACTAGCTTATAGAGTTTAGGTAAATCACTGCTATCATCATACAGTTCACCTTCACTATCTAAAATAAATTTACAAGTGGACTCAATCATAGAACGTGCAATAGTAATAGCACCCTCTGGATCGTTCTTTCTTCGTTCAAGCCCTTTTTCCCATTGATCTCTAATAATTTGGTGTACATTATGCTCATTTAAAGTAGTGTTAAAAATATCATCTATCGGCGAGTTATTTAATTTTTGTTCTTCAAGATATTCTAAAACATTATTAAACTCTTCCCTTAAGTGGTTTCTTCTTCCTTGATAGTTTGAAGATACTTCTTTTATATACCCCCAAAATTCACTAAGCGATCTACAGGTAAAGACAAATCGTGGTAAAAGTGTTTTCACTTCTGAATCTTGTGTTAATTTTTGTCTAAGGACAATGTATTCATTGTTATCAGCACTTCCACCGGTAGAATGAGACACTAATAAATTTTTAAGTGTTTCTATTTCAATTATCTTTGGCTCGTTATTCATAATTCACCTCTTGTTTTTAATGTAAATAAAATTCATAGGCATTGGAGGATGTAGAAAATGGAAACTCTATTAAAAATTATAACAGATACATTACCTATGATAGGAGCTCTTGGTGGAGCTTTTATTGGGGGATTTATCTCTAAAAAATCGCAACATGATCTTTTCAAGAAAGAATTAAATAAAGATAGAGAAAATGAACGTAGAAAGGAAAGAAGAGAAACTCTTGAATTATACAATGAAGTGTTGAAAATTGATGGTGAACAATTATTAGTTACTCACCTTGGTGGCCATTACATAGAATTTGATATCGATATATATAAAGATAAAGTTAGACCGGTTCTTTATCTAAAGTATCATTTAATAGATAAAGATATTGCTACTTGCATAAGGGAAATTGATCATAAAATCGCCGAATGTAATTTTAGGGAAGAAATTACAAATGAAGAAAAAGATGATTTAGCACATAAATATAACAAATTAATTGATAGTATCCATCAACACATTGAAAAATATAGGGTCAAAATCCATGACTAATATTCTCTTAAATTAAAAAGGGACAATATTGTTGAATATTAGTAGTTATTAAAGGAGTGCTCATATGCCAGAATACAAAACAATTAAAACAGATGAAACGAAAGAATACTTTAGTGCTATAGCTGCAATCGAGGACCAAGGATTTATTGCTGTCGGAAAGGTATTTATCAAAAATGTGGGTAAAGCTTCACAAGAAAAAACTTTATTCAGACATGGTAGAGATCTTTATTACTTTGTAAGCTGTTCAAGTAAAAACAATACATTTTATAATGTGAAGGTTAGAAACATAATATACTTAAATGAAAAACCGGTAATTAGGTACTTTGATAATATGAAGTAATCATTAGAAGGCTAGGTCACAAATCGACAATTCTTAGCCATAACTAAAAGGTATGCTATTTAGCATACCTTTTGTTCATTTGTAAAAGTATTGGAAAACCTCTGCTATTATTAATGGCGAAGGGAGGTAATACATAATGAAAAATATAGGAATCATTTTAGGATTGGTGTTTATATTTGGAGTAATTGTACCTGCATGGCTTAACTTATATGATGATGCCTTTTCTACAGAACACGATACTTATGAAGAAATAGAAAATGAATTAGGTAAAGATATTGAAGAATTAAAGATAGAAAAATCCGTAGCGGGAAATTTAATCGTAAAGGATCCAACTAATCGTATAAAATATTATGTTACTACAGACTATAATGGCGGTGTACGTGACATATCGATCACTGAACGAGCTGAAGAGACAAAAATTTTAACACCTGGTGAGAAAATAGATAATAGTTTTGTATTTGATGGCTTTATAGATGAAGAAAGAATATCAATTTCATATTCTGAAGAAAGTGTATCTTCATCAGAAAGCGACTATAGAAGTTTAATTTATCGTATTGAAAAAAACAAAAAAATTGTACTTCCAGGTTATGAAGGTGAAATTACAATCATTAATTTAGAACAATCTAAAGATACAGTGTCATTGAAAATAGAAAAAGAGCTCTCTTTCTAAAGTATTACCGTAAGATGAAGAGCAAGAGTTTTGCTCTTTTTTTATTTTTTAAATTCTAATACTATCAATTTAGAAATTTCTTTGGTTAAATGTAATAATATATAATGCTTTGTAATAAATGGATAGAAACTAATGTTACATCCAATTTGGAGGTTATTCATGGGATTTTTGTATTGGCTAGTGATCATCCTATTTGGATTATTAAGTGCTTTTCTTACATTAAAACTACAGAAAAAAATCAAAAATTCAGACAAGGTAGTAACTTTAGTCATGTTGATTAATGGTGGTTTAGCTATTATATTAGTAGGATTATTTATGGCCTTGAAATTAAACGGGCTAATAGGTTAGGATTTCCTTTAGCTATCGAAACCAAAGCACCTGTTATGATAATTGATATATTCCTCTGAAATATCATGCTTCACGTTTACCACGTGATTGTTCATCTTATTAAACTTATTTTTATGGATCACCCTATTAGTTTTCAAATTAATAGTGATAGCACCAGCATCAAATTGATCATGACAATTAGAACACAAACAAATCATATTCTCTTGAATATCAGGTCCGAAATTACCGCTCGGTCCGATTTTACCCCTTGGATGGATATGATGAGTTTCGCAATAATATGTATTAACCCCGGTTTCTACACGTGTAGCGCAAATTTGACAGGTGTAATTATAACGTATTTTCAAGTCCTCGCTAAGTGCCCTATCCCTAGACTTTTCCATTTTATTCACTGAGTACTCTTCTTTTAACTTAGATTTCTTATTTAAACCGGGAAAGACTTCCATATAAGAACTCCGTCTTGGTTTAGGTTTACTTATTGGTTCCCCCATCCATAACTTATCTAGATATCTAGTTGATTCCTCAAAAAGCTCATCGCGACTTTCATAATGGCTTAGATCATAAATGTCCATTTGTTCTTTTTCATCTTCTAACTCAATCCAATGTTGGATGGCTAAGTAGTCATACGGAATCATTTCGAAATCATTCATTATATTTCCTCCTTTTATACGAAGGGTTAATTTAAATGTGAATTACATCCACTTTTACCCTTTCATTTTCATCTATACAAATACTGAACATATCTGCATAAGGAATTCATAATATTTCGATTGGCTTTTCAATTGGAAATAAATCTATATTATGGTATATTCATCTTCGTTCCTGAACTATTCATAAGGAGGAGCCGATTTGCAGTGTAAGTACTGCCACTATAAGATGTGCTTGATAGGAGATTGTGAAAAACAAAACCCAACTCTATTAATCTGTACAAATGAATGCTGTAGAGCCGTTTGTGCATGCGAGTATAGTGGATTAAGGTGGTTTAATACTGCCAAGGGTAGCTTTGACTAATATTGAATTTTATCATTCACATGGTATAATGATAGACAAATAAAATTAAGTAGCTGGGAAATCCCCACAACAAAAAATGCCGCATAGACGGTCAATTTTGTTGTGGGGATTTTTGCGTTAAGGAGGAAAATTATGAATCTTGAATGGATTACACCAGAAGAAATCAAAGCAAAAAAAGACCGAAACAAGCGAGTAGGTTATGCGCTTATTCCAGTCGGGGCAATTTTTATAGGGGCTGTTATTGCATTTGCTTCGCAATTAGCTTAAAAAGATTGTCTCCAGGCCAGTGAATGATAGAATTTTATTCTGCAATCTGCTACCATAAGTATAGAAGAGAAGGAAGAACTTTCTATTATTCTATTTGAGACAAAAATTGCACAAAAAAAAACCCACCAGGTTTTCATTTAATCTCGACAGTTTGGCCGCTGAAAGATTAAATGAAATGAAGAGGCGGGGATTTTCACAAGTATTTGTTTATAGGATGATTCTATCACAAACCAATAAATTTTTACAAGTGAAGTCCCTCTTTTTTGCAACCCTTAAAGGTGGAAAAAAGGGGAATGAACATGGATTATCAAGATGAAAAAAGACTAGAAACTGGGGAAGCAACAAAATATCGTTACTATAGATTAGCGCCATCAGATGTAGTAACGGAAGTCCCAAGAACGATTCAAAGAAAACACGGAACAAAGAAACAAAATGTTTCAGTGAGACAACCAAAAAAAGAATATTATAGTGAAGAGTCAATTATGAGATTTGAATTAGAAAGCCACTCTAAATTGCTTCCTGATTTGAACGGAAATAAAACGATTGTTAATAATTATCTTTTGCGGTTTTGGGGACCAAGTTTTGATTCTAGAATAGGCGGAATAGTAGCATATACATACATCATTCTTTCTAGTTACTGTTGGGATAAGGATTATACGTGGATAGGGCTAGATACAATTACTAAACAATTAACATGTAGTAAAACCTCTGCGAGAAAATATTTAGATATATTAGAAAAAGCGGGATTCATAATTAGATTCTGGAGAGAGCAAGATGATGATACAAGAATGAATGGAACCATATTGATTAAAGTGAGACGATCACTACCGCTACTTTCTAGAGAACAATATAATGCTCTACCTAAATCTCTTAGAAAAGAACATGACCGTTTCCTTCGTAAAATTAAACGAGAGAGTCAAGTTGAGTATGATTTGAGCCATAACTATCATGAAGTATATGAGCAGCTTCGATCAGAAGTGATTAGTGTTAAAAATCCTACTGGCATATTAAAAGAAGAAATACAACGTTTAGATGAATACCAAGAAGAGTACGATGTAGCGAAAAATAAAATGTCTACTACTGAAGAGAGATTGTGGGTTACTGTTTTAACTGCTTTATCAGAACACATGAGTAAACCTTCATATGATACTTGGTTCAGTAAGAGTTTAGGTTATCGTGACGAAAATCATAGGTGGGTCGTTTATCTCCCTAATCAATTCTCTTGCGATTGGGTTGAACGAAAATATAGTGACTTGATTCTAGCAATAATGAAAGAGTACGAAATTAAATGTGAAAACATATCGTTCGATGTATATGGTGATTAACTGAATTAAAACTGTTCAAGAAGCATCCTTTTAGAGGGTGCTTTTTCGTTTTTAGAATTTCAAACACAGGTTCATACTTTACTTGAATTTATCCACAATTTACTCACATTTAACCTAGTCCAATGAATGGAGGGGTGGTCCAATAAATGGACTAGGGGGTAGTCCATTTATTGGACTAGGTATTAATCCTAAATATTGGTAAAAAGGTAGTCCATTTATTTGAGGGGGGTGGTCAATTAAATGGACTACCCAAACGAATGTACCCTGGTCCAATGATTAGAGTAGGGGTACTCCAATCATTGGACTACCCCTACTCTATTTATTGGACTACCCCTACTCCAATGATTGGACCCAATGTATTACTATCTTTATGTATTACAAGGTATGGAATACGAAATATATTTATTACGAAGTGAATTTAATGATAACTATAGAATTAATCTATTAGGGATATTTATTTGACTTGTAGATTTCCAATATCAAAGGTATAATACCCATATATTGATTTTATTTTAAATTTTGTGCGATCCATTTGAGGATTAGCGGTAACTATAAAAAAGACACTAACCTTTGGGTTATAGAAATAAGCGCTCTATTTGTGCTTATTTATCTATTAAACTCAAAGGTTTTTTGTGTTCATATAAATCTTTGTGCGTGTCCAAACGAGAATGAAAGATTCCTGCCAGGAGTCTATCGTTCTCGTTTTTTATATAGATAAAACTTTAAGAGAGGGTGTTTCTTTTGACAACAAAACGTTGGAAGACAAAAATGGGTGAACAAACTAGAGAAGAGAGGATTAAAGAGCTGAACGAAAAGTTGGAGATTGGTGTTGCAGAGTTTTCATATACGCCTGACGAATTCAAAGCCTATTTGGAAATGAAAGCAATTATGCCTTCCTATTCGTTTAGAAATTTGATTCTTGCTAAAGCCCAACTACCTGAAGCACGTTTTTTAGCTTCATTCAAGCATTGGAATACGCTTGGTAGGAAAGTAAAGAAAGGATCAAAGAGTTTAAGGATTTTAGCACCTCGATTTAAGAAGGATGAGGAGGACGAAAATAGGCTTACTGGATTTATCCCTGTACCTGTATTTGACGTTTCGCAGACCGAAGGTGAACCATTACCTATCGAGCGTATCAAAATTGAGGTAGATGGTGATTGTATGGAAGCCCGCCAAATCATTGGCTGGGCTGAGGCGATTGCTGAAAAAGATAATTGTCCAATTAAGTATGGCAATTCAGATGATGCTTATGGCTACTATGTACCTTCTGAACACCGCATTGTGGTGTCGGATAAGGTTCCAATGAATCATCGATGCAAAACATTGGTACATGAGTTAGTTCATTCAAAAGTACATCGCTATGATCGAAATTCATCAAGAACGGAAAAAGAGGTTGTTGCTGAAGGAACAGCATTTGTCGTTTGTTCCTATTTCAATCTTGACACGTCTGATTATTCGTTTCGCTATGTAAAAGGCTGGGCAAATGGTGAGCAAGAAACCTTACTAAAGTACGGCTCTCAGATTTGTGATACGGCAAAGAAGATTATTGAAGAATTTGAGGAGCTCGAGGAAAAAGAAAAAGCAGAGAAGATAGAATCAGTTACTGCTTAGATGGAAAGATACTACAAGGTAACAACGTGATTACAATAATAATCTTTTAAAGGGAGGTGTTCCCTATCTTAAGGATAGGTGATGCTCATTCACCTTCCTTTTGATAAGGGAGTTATATGAGCGCGATTGAATGGAATGCTATTGAAGAAACACATGAACAACCGAAGATGGTGGAAGTATACCTGGATCAGAGCTGGCAGAATGCCTTTTGCTATGCATTAGCATTGGAAGAACCGAAACGTGATGGACAGTTTCCAAAGGTTCTAATGGCCATCATTTCAGGAAATGATTCTACACTACAATCGATTAAAGCAGCATTTGATATTGGTAGTAGTGGTTTATCTTTCGGTCATGGAGTTAAGGGACTTACTGATTATGAATTTAACAGAGAATTTCAGATGATTGCAGAAAAAGGAGCATATGAAAAGTTCCCTATTACAATCAACCAAAATCGAAAAGCCCTTGCCATGGTTCATGATAGCCTTTTAGGAAATAATGATTATGTTCTTTCCTTTGAAGGAGATCCGGCAGAAGATATTCGTCAAATATTTGGCGGAGGAAAGTATGGTCTTCATATCCTTCCCGAGTGGAAGAATCGCATCTATGAAGAATTAAAAGTGCGCGGCTTTCTTGAAGAGATAGATTTTTATCGCGATCCCGCTTTATTCAATGAAGGATTCGCGCTTCATAAGCTGATGTTAGAAGAAGAGCAGGCAGATACTCTGGTATCGGAATTGATTTCTGAAGGAACTCTAACGTTTCCTCAGAGCGGCACCGGACAGGCATTAGAAGAAACTAAGGATCTTACTGGCTATATGGGGGACTTTGTAGACCAAATGGTTGATAAAGTGTCAGAACAAGTTCAACCAACCCATAATCCGATGGAAGATGAGGTGCTTGAACAGTTCGATTCTTATAAGAGGCCGCTTTTTCCAGTTCAAGGACATGTGGCTACAGCTGTTGCAAAACGGTTGGAGACGCAAAAAAGCTTAATCATACAAGGGGAGATGAGTACAGGCAAAACAAGTATGCTTGTAGCTTTAGCTGATGGGTTTTACCAAAGAAAACAAAAAAGCGGTTTCTTTTCTTGTGTGATGGTTCCACCATCCCTTACAAAGAAATGGCCAGAGGAAATCAAAGAGATCATTCCGAATGCTGAGGTACATGTCATTAGCCAAACAAAACAATTGGTTGATTTTCATGTGAAATGGACTAATGCTGGACGTCCGAAACCCAAGCGTCCAACTTTCTTTGTTATTTCGTTTACTACTATGCGTGGGGATTGTGCTTTAGAGGCAGTTCCGGAGTATAAACGGGTTAAAACAGAGTTGCAAATCCGTTCAGGAACTCAGGCTTACCGCGATGGATACTATTGTCAAGATTGCGGAGGGTTGGTCCAGGTTAAGGAATCTTCCAGCGTTAATGTGCAAGAAAATGGAGAAGAAGTAACCGAGACAATTAAGCGTCCTATGAAACACGGTGAATTTGGTAACTCTAGAAGGATTCATAATTCAAAGCAACCAGCAAATGCCTTTTGTGGTGAGTGTGGTAGTAGTTTTTGGACTAAGAAGGTTATCAGTCGCTACTCTTCTTTTAAAGAGTGGAGCAAGCACGAAAAGAAAGTCATTCATGCTGCAAAGGATGGTAATGAACGCTTAGTTAAACAAATACAATCCACTCAGCAAGAGATTCCTAAAGCAACTGGTAAGCCAAGAAGAATCGCTACAATTGAGTATATCCGCAGAAAGATGAATAACTTCTTCGATATTTCATTAGTCGATGAGATACATGAATTAAAGTCCGGTATGAGTGCTCAAGGAAATTCATTAGGGAGTTTAGTAGCAGCCTCTAAGAAAGTAGTTGGAGGAACTGGTACTCTTTTTGGAGGAAAAGCAGAGGATGTTTATTACTTACTCTGGCGCCTCTTCCCAAATGAAATGGTGAAGAATGGTTATAAGTATTCTGAGGTCCGCAAATGGAATGAAGAATTCGGGAATATTGAAACAACTACGGTGGACTTTGATGATCGTGGTGAGTATTCGAATAAACAAAGTAGAGGCGGGACCAAACGAACGGAGAAAGTTCTACCTGGCATATCTCCATTTGTCTTTGGTAAATTTCTTGTTCAAAATACGTTATTAGTTCGTTTAGTAGATGTATGGCCAGATCCAGTTGAGTTGGTCAATGTACCTACGATTCTAGTAGATATGGATAGTGAGTTAAGAACAGAATATCAGAAAATGATTTCTACATTTGAAAATGAAATAGATAGTAGAAATGACGGTCATAAGCTGTATCTACCGCTTACTTCTACAGGTATAGCTTATCCTGATAATCCATTCACTTATCCTTCAGTGTTATTTAAGAATGAGGAAGGCGATAGAGAGGTCATATGGACTCCTGATCACTTATCTCAGGACCGGTTATTGAACAAAGAAAAAAAGCTCCAGGAAATTATCAAGGGAGAAATGAATGAAGGTCGGAAAAGTATCATTTATGTGAGAGATACGGGCTCTTCAGTAGCTGGAAGAGACGTTAGACCACGTATTAAGAGAGTATTGGAAGAAGTCGGAGCTAAGGTAGATATTCTAGATACGTCTTCTACTCAAACCAATAAGCGGAGTGAATGGTTAAAGAAAAAGATTGAGAAAGAGGGCAACGATGTCATTATCGTATCTCAGGAACTTGTAAAAGTGGGGCTAGATTTACTAGTGACCCCGACGCTTATTTTTTACCAGTTCTCCTGGTCACTCTTTACAATCAATCAAGCTTCAAGAAGGGCATGGCGTATTGGACAGGATCAAGAATGCCGGCTGTATTACTTGGCTTATAAAGATTCCTATCAAGAGCAAATGGCTGAATTGATCGCGATGAAAAATAAGGCAGCTAGCGCAATTAATGGTGATGTATCTACAGACGGCCTTTCCGCAATGTTAGGAGATGAAGGTGACCTGCAGAGCATGTTAATCAAATCCATTAAAAAAGGCAAAAAGCTGAAAGGTTCTACAGAGGAATGGGTTGCAGAAACATCCGATCGAGCGAGAGCTATTTTAGCTGGTATCGGTAAGAAGAAACAACCTACTCTTCAAACCCAGTTCATTAATTGGGTACGACAGCAAATCTCTACTGAAGCAACTCGTAATGTGTTGGTGAAGAAGGCAGATACTATATCAGCCAATATCCAAAAAAGTGAAGTTGCAGGTTTTGAATTTCACAACGGAGTGCTTGAAGTAGATCTGGTTGCAGCGTTTGGAATTGAACTGGTTGCAGATGGTGCCATACTCTCTCATCTGGTTAGTGTTGAAAGACGTGCTGCTAAAAGGACTTCTTACAATGCCAACATTTTTGAAGTTCAGGAAGAGGAATCCATTTCGAAACGTAAGAAGCGGAGCGCACCAGTTGATGGACAGCTTGGGTTCAGTTTATTTGATTAAACTTTTGGGAGGAATATAAATGTTTATAGCTCTTCAGGATATATACATTATTATTTATTTGCTCATAGAGCAATACGTATTTGAAAGAGTAATAGAAATGCGTATGAAAGAGCAGGTTGAGTTCTTTTTAATGGTAGAAGAACTAAAAGTTTCTGATTGTACAATGGAGCGGGACCTTGTTTCAAATCTCGCTCCTAATGAAGAAAGTTATGCATCCGTAGAAAATGAGCATTTGGAGTATAAGCCTGAAGTGTCAGAGCTTGATGAAGAATCCATTTCTTTCTTGGATGACCTTCAAAAGGAATTAGGAACGGTTACACCTGAAAACGAAATCACAACGAGTGAACAGGCAACAAATGACATGTTTGCCTATACAGATGAAGACGTACCTCCAACTGACCATAATAATTATGCTATGGAACAGTATTATGCGGAGGAAGATCTACTAAGTATTGATGACATTCATGAAGAAACAGTAGCATCTATTCCTGAGACTTATCCAACAATCGCAACAGCAAAAATAAGTGATGATTTAGATGGAGAGCAACAATGGGTAGTGAATGTAGTCGGAATCGAAGGGAACTTCATTCATGTTACTGACGGTAGTCGCATGTGGTTGAATGTAGGTGAACGTAATGCTTCAAGAATAAATAAAGGAAATGTTCTAGCAATTGATATTAATAAAGTAGGTAAAAAGGTCGATGTAAAACATATAATGAGTTTGGAAACTGGGGTCTCTGAAGAATACTCGATTCCAGATGAAATGAGATATGAGTATAGTAATTTACAAGAAGTAATCTAGGACAATAGGAGGGAAGCGACGAAGGTTTGTCGCCCCCTACGCTAGAAGTATAATTTTGTGCTTCTAGCGTAGGGGTTTCCCAATATACCTAGTAGATAGCTATTGAAACCTCTATTTTTAACCATGTTGGGAAACCTAGTGTCGAAAGTGCCAGTTTATGAGCAATTTTTACTATACATTTCCCAATACTTAAAGTAACTACTTTTTGCTAAGCTATATTTATAGCTCTCACATGATTTTCCTGTAGCAGAAACTGCTACTAAAATTTAATGATGGTGGTGGGAACTAGTATGAGTAACGACCTTATGAAGAAAATATGCCAGGATAAGAAAAGGATGAGAATTAAGAATAATGATATTGCCAAAGCTCTTAAAGTATCAGGAGGGGCAGTTACTCAATATTTCTCTGAAGGTGAACAAATAAGAATAGGCTTATTCCATTTCACAAAATTAATTGAGTTGGTTTACGAGAATGATGTAGAAACTCAAAGGGAATTGTTGTTTGGTTTTATTAAATCTACAGATCGCCCAATTAATTTACGATTAGGTTTGGAATATGCGTATATGAATGGAGAAACTGAGATCCTTCAATATATTATTGAAAAAGAACTTAATGGAAAACGTCCAAATGATGAATGGGCGGCAGTTTATTACTTACTACTGATGAGAATCAAAGGAAAATTACGAGGAGCCGAACTTCTCAAAGCAACAGAAGATTTGATGACTCAACGTAAATTAAAACAGAATGAAATGCGCATCTTGGTCCATATCATTAAAATGTACGCCTATTTTGATATGGATGAACATGGTAGCATGTTGAAATTAACAAAGGAACTCCCTGAAGTCATTAGTACAATTTCAAATCCTTACATAAAAGAAGCCTATTACGTTAGGATGATTGAAGGTTACGCTCATGGTTACTTAAGAGATAATGATCTTGAGAATGCAAGAAAGACAGCGCTTGAGCTTACAAGCGGCGCATATTCAACAAAATTTCCTTTGTTTGTATCGACAGGTTATCATGTTTTAGGACAATCCTATTTGTTTGAAAACTACGATGAAATTGAAAACAACATTAAAGCTGGGCTGAGCATTTTAGAAAAATATTCTTCCCCAACGATGATTGCACGCAAAAAGGAAATTAACAAAACATACGATTTTGCGCAGGTGTATTGGTCGAAGAATGTGGAAGAAGAGAGGGAGCTAAATGATGGAGAACAGCTTCATTTGATGGTTAAAGAAGGAAAGAAAGAAGAAGCGCATAATTTACTTGAGTACTTAGAAAAGAAAAATGGTCGACTATCTGCTTTTCAGATTTATTACAAAGGATTGCTAGAAAATGATGCTTTACTATACAGAAAATCCCTGGAGCTCTTCAGAAAACAAGGGAATAAATTCTATCTTAAGTTGCCTCTTATTCAACTGCAGAAGCTTAGTAAAGATAAAGATGAAAAGTTAGAATTAATTTGGTGAATTGGAATTTAAGGAAAAATTTTAAAGTTTACTGTGGTATAATATAGTTGAATAATTTCATGCAAGGGGGATTACGTTGTCCAAAACAACACGTTTCATTGCTAGCTTAACTATTGTAGCATTCATGTTCTCACCTTTTGCTCATTATGATTTTGTTAAAGGAGATCCTACTGACTCTGGTATAACCACTAAAATGGTTAGAGATCCAGGTGGGGGAATGGGCTAGAAAACTAACATAAGATAATAAAAAAGATGACATCACTCAATATGGGTGATGTCATCGTTAGTTTTCAGGACTTTTTAGTGAAAATCAAATGAGTAATACACTAAAATTGTCAGAATATTAAATTTTTATATAAATTGTCGTACTTATTGCTTTTTCAATGCTACAATTCTACTACTAATAAAAAGAGGTGGCCTTAATGATTTTAAAGGACGAAAAAATAGATAATTTTGTAGAAGAAATTAAAAAGACCAGTAGTAATCTTGAAGAAATTATGATCCGCTATTCACATCAATATGTACTGTTGCAAGGACACGCTATACCAAACGTAATGCAAGATGAAGAGTACTATGAAAATATTCGTGACCACATCACATTTTCTGGGTTTAGTTGGATTGATCAATTTGCAAAAATGTTTAAGCGCATGGACATTACAATTGATGTATTGCCCGATGGAACTTTTGATCATGATAAAGTAAATCTATCTGTAAATGTTATTCTTCCTAATGAGCAATCATCGAGGTCATCTTTTCTATATCGTAGATTTAATGATCTGTCGAAATTCAACCAATTTCTACATAGTGTAAAGGTAAAAGGGAAGAGCGGGAAAATACACACCCTGCAATTTGATTTTATTTTCGAAGTCAAAAAAATCACGAAGGCCATTCGGGAGAAGTCTCCAGGAAATAAAAAATTGGTGGAGCAGTGGATGTACATGATTGCGAAATGTGGAGAAGATAACCGCTCTTTAGAAGTAATGGAAGTGGTGTATCCAGTGGTAAGTGGGAAGATTCATTACGAAGTAACTAGAGAATTGGTATCAGAGTACATCCCATTAAATTTTGAGGATCCAACAAATGTTTAAAATAGGTTCAAAGGCTAAGTCATTCTTCTTAGCCTTGACTTTATTACTGTCCATGGGGTCTTTACCCATGAATGTACTAGCTGCATCAGATAATCTCCCGATATTTCAAAATGAAAGTGGGGAGAAAAAAGAAGGAACTACGATGAATCAGACTGTAGCAAACTTAACAGATGATTTAAATAGTAAAGCGCCTATGATATCTCTCACCATATCTACATTATTTAGTATCATGTTCTTAATTGGCGTAATAAGAATGGCATATGCTCTCGTTACTAAAACCGGAATGGTGCTAAAAGGTTCAACTGGGATATTGATAGGCGTTCCGATTTTTGTTTTAACCATAAGATTATTTTTCATCATATCATTTACAACCACTGAATCTGAAATCCCGCAGTTAGTGACCGATGTAATGAACCTTCTGATCAAATCAGGATTTTATGCAGCTATTGGAATGTTGTTTATAGGGCTGCTCATGAAACTCTTTCATAAATTTCTCAATCATCCTGAATACGGAAGATGGAGCAAGCGATTGTTTATAGGTTCATCTAGTTTAATTGCGCTAACAGCCATCATGCCAATCGTTTTGAGATCCATTTAAAAATTCAACTATAGGAGGTCAGGATAATGACACTTCAGCTAATTATTAATAATTCCAAGATAAATAAGAGGAAAAATCCAATAACATGTCGCGCCAATTGCGAATTATTTGATTCAATAACAAATGAGTGCGGAGTGCATGATATTCATGATCCTGACAATCCTAAAATTGCTTCTCGATGTGGAGATATAATTTTCAAAGAAGAGAACGAAGACCAGGATATTACACCTTGGGAGAGACCTCTGGAATATGAGTTTTATAACGAGGAATTCGAAAATGAAGATGAAATGGATGAGGTATTTAACGAATTTAAAGGTGAGCCAATTTCTTCTGAGGATTCAACTTATCCTTTGCAACCAGATGTTCCGGCAAAGCGAGATGACGCTCTATGGTATGTAGCCCCAAACGAAGAATTTGGTTGTTGGATTGTAAATAAGTCACCACAAAAGTTCTTATCTGTTTCGGACATCTCCAAAGCTAAACAGGGCTGGAATGAAAAAGTATATAAGTCTCCATATCCATTACACGACCATAATTCCTCTTTACCGCTCTCATCACGAATGGTTTGGTATGTGGATAGTGAAGGATATGGACAATATGCCCTATTGTGTGCTGGTAAAATATCTATGATTTCTCACCCTAGACCATCAAATTGGATGGAATAAAGATATGTTGATTTGTTAAGTCGAAGTACATTATAATTGAGTTATAGACTAATAGATTGGGACGCACCCACAATACTTAGGTAGATTTACTGCCTATTATATTGTGGGTGCTTTTTTTGAGGAGTGATGGATTTAATGTCCAAATTAGGAAGAATAATCAATAGGTGCATTAGAACAGTTGGGCGATATTCCTTGGCTTATGTCCTAACTTTTGCCCTTTCATTAATCTTAGCTTTTTTATTAATGGCCATTATCGATTTCGATTTTTACTTTATCCCAGGAAAGATGGAAAAAACGATAAACTTTTTGCTATTTATTTCAATCCCTTTTTCATTTGTAGCGTTTTATATGATTCAAGAACAAGAGCGCTATTAATAAAAATTCTGAAAGCGAGGACATTATGACGAGAGTATTAATTATTGATGAGCAAATTATTTATCGAAGAGGAGTGAAACAGCTTCTGGAGCTCACATTTCCAAGTTTTATAATTGAAACCGCCAGCGTATCGCTTCCGATGGAAAAAGAGTTTCATCCCGATTTAGTGATTTTTGAACCAGGCTTGAACTTGCAGAAAAATCTCTCTTGGATAGATTCGCTGATTCATAAGAATGCCAAGGTGGTTGTCCTTTCGACTGTAGAGAGTAGCAATCATAATTCAATTCTTAATCTGCTTAAAAGAAATATTCAGGGCTTTTTATTGAAAAACATGAAAACAGAGCAATTATTAGAATGTATAAGAATTATTCTTGGGGGAGACCGATTTATTCATCCATCAGTCGCCAATATTCTATTAGATGACTACCAGGAACACTTTGGAAAAGTTAGAATTACGGAAGAACAATCATATAAGATAACAACTCCTTAGTAGGATATTAAAACAATGATACTTGCAAACTGTTTTATTTGTGGTATATTTGTTATAAATTAATACCACAAGGAGTGTTTGCTATGAATAAAACAATTGCTATTTTCGGAGGAAGCCAAGAGAAAACGTATCAAAAGATCGGTGCAAAACATGGTTGTAAAGTTCTTTTTCATCAAGGAAAAACAAGGAATGGTGGAAATAAAAAAGAGTTCAGGAACATTATTAAAAAAGCGGATATAGTGGTTTGCTTAGTTGGTGCACTCGGTCACGTGTCGATGGATGTGGTTAAAGAAATAAGTAAGAAAAATAATAAAACAGTCGTCTACCATAATGGTTTTGGAGCTTCTGGAGCTATTCAAAGTTGTGTAACTATGATGTCTGAGATGCAATCTGCAGCATAGTAAATAGGTTTGGAAATAGTAGGGGACGAAAGGAGCTGGGCATGGGGAAGTCGCTAATCATTGCTGAAAAAAATTCGCAAGCAAAAAAATATTCTGAAGCATTTAACGGAGTAGACCGAGGTACTCACCTAGAAATCCCTAAATGCTCAACTTTTCCAAGTGGAGCTATTGTTGTTCATGCGATAGGACATATTATGGAGCTTTATTCATTTGAGGATTATAATGCAGAAGACAAGGAATGGGATCTTCATAGGCTGCCTATCATCCCTGACCAATTCAAATTAAAAGTTACACCATCCAAAAGGAAAGCGTTTAATAACATAAAAAAGTATCTTAACGATCCTCAAGTCAGTGACATCATTCATGCTGGCGATGCCGGGAGAGAAGGTAGTCTGCTGGTGACTGAAGTTTTACTATATTTGAACAATAAAAAACCAGTTAAACGTCTATGGACCTCCAGTTTAACAAAAGAATCCCTTCAAAAAGCTTTCAAAAACCTTAGAAGTATTGAGCAAGATATGCCCTTATATTATGAAGCACTTGCCAGGCAGAGAGCCGATTTTTTGATTGGCATGAATATGAGTAGGTGTATGACCCTGCTTTTATCTAATAAAAAGGGAGTGAAAGAGTCCCTTAAAGATACAAGTTTTAGTTGTGGACGTGTCCAGTCTCCATTGTTAGGGCTGATTTTCACAAGGGAACAGGCTATAGAAGACCATAAAAGCAAACCCTATTGGGATTTAGAAGCCAATATAACATACCATCAAAATGAAATTAGAAGTAAATGGTATACCTTAGAACGTGATCATTTGTTTAAAAAAAATCTAGCTGAGGACTTGAAAGAATATTGTGAAGGGAAAGAAGCAAAAGTTCATTCTGTTAAAAGTGAAGTCAAAAGAATTCGTCCACCTCAATTGTATAACCTCACGACTATACAAGTTGAAATAAATAAGAAGTTAGGTCTTTCACCAGATGGCGCATTGAAAATTTTGCAAGGTTTATATGATAAATCTCTAGTGAGTTATCCCAGGAGTTCACCCGTTCATGTAAATCCATCCGAAGCTGTTCTTTTCCCCGAGATACTTAATAACTTATCTACATTACCAGAATACAAGAGCTTTTTGAAATTACCTTATAAAGATATTTCGGAAGATAAGCGATTTATTGATGAATCCAAAACTGATGACCACTACGCGATAATTCCTACTGAAAAGATAGTGGATTTCACCCGCTTATCTAAAAATGAAGTCATTGTCTACGATATGATTGCAAAATCATTAATAGCTGCTCATTATCCTGATGCAATAGAGACACACTCAGAAATCATCAGTGTAGTTGATGAGAAATTTTCTTTTATGACAAAGGGTAAACGGGTTGAAGATCGTGGATGGCGAGAGGTGTATGAGATCGATAAGTTAGATGAAGATAGCACTGTTGTACTACCAACAATAGAAGAAGGAGCGGTAGGTACCGTTATAGAGATTCAATTAAAAGAAGGTAAAACAAGCCCTCCCGCTCGTTACACTCTTGGTAGTTTAGTGACTTTAATGGCTAATGCTGCTAATTCCCTTACCAAGGAAGAGAGAAAAGGGTTTAAGAGTGACGAATTATCACTAGGTACCGTAGCTACTCGAGCATCTATTATTACTAAAATTATTGAGCGTAAATATATTCGAATCGAGAAAAACAAAGTTTATATAGAGCCAAAAGGTCGCATGTTAATAGAATCTTTAGGAGTAGATAGTTATTTAACTTCGGTATTAACAACCGGAAACATGGAACAATATTTGTCTGGGATTGGAGCAGGTAAGAGTGATTTCTCCATTTTTATGAATCGAATGAAGCAGATTACCCTAGAAGAAGTCAAGAAAGCAAAAGAGAGCGCAGATAATTGGGAATTAGATAACCACATAGAGGCAAGTAAAGAGAGTGTTGAAGTAGGAACTTGTTTGGAATGTGGATCAGCTGTGATAGATGCAGGGAAGTTTTATGGTTGTAGTAGTTTCAAAGATACAAACTGTAGATTTAAGGTTAACAAGATGGTTAACAATAAGGAATTGACCAATCATCAGGTTAAAGTTCTGCTACAAAAAGGGGTAACTCCTTTGATAAAAGGGTTTAAAAAAAGAAATAAGGAAGGAACTTTTGATGCCTTCCTAGCATGGAGCGCAGAACAAAAAAGGATGATTTTTCAATTCCCAGAAAGAAAGAAGTAGTAAACCAATCGCATATATAGGGAGGTAAATAATGAATTCAGCTATTTTACAGGATGGCAAGGTAGTTTCTGCTAAGGAATATATCTCAAGTGTTCATGGCACTCGTCTTTATTGCATGGATAGGAGTTGTAATGCCCCCGTTATTTATGTCCCAGGTAGTGATAATGTTGCTGTTCATTACAAAACGACTGGAAAAAGTGATTCTCGTCATAACGAACACTGTGCCTTTTACAAGCCTCTGAATTTCTTTGAAACCGTTAAGAAGGTGGGACAATTTCAAACTGAATATGAAGAACAGGTAATGAATGAAACAATCATCCGTATTAACTTGAACAAATTAGATCCAGATTATGAAAGTAGGGTTATTGAAAGAGAAGAAACGGACCAGAAGAAAAAGGATCCAAACGAAGTAAAGGTAAAGCAAGAAAGTAACCCTCCGTCTAGTATAGGGTCACTAAAATCAATCGTTAAACTTTTAACTTCTTACGAAGCAGATATCTTAAGCACGATTATGGTTTCTGTGAGAGGAAATAAAATTCCTATTTCTTCAATAGTCGTCGATCAAGGTAAGGCTCATAAATTGGTATGGAAGGATTCACTTATAGAAAAAACCGGTTACTTTGTCTATGGAAAAGTAGAAAGAATACTTCGTCGAGAAAAAGTCTATTTCATAAGTATGGCAGCTATTAACGGCATTGAGTTTTCACTGGTTATATTTGATAAGTATTTCAAGCATTTTACCTATTCAGATGCACAATTGATAGGAAAAGACATCCTGGCATATGGGTTTCTAAGAAAAAACACATATCACGAAAAAAACACTACTGAGATGATAATAAAGTCAGACAAATTTATAGAATTTCTATAAAATAAATCAGTTAATAATAAGGATGGATTTGAAAATGTGGAAAACACTAGCTTTAGTATTGGTATGTATAGGTGGAATTGTGGCATTCATAATCATTCCTTCAATTAATGAAGTAAATGACTCTAAGTCCGCTGAGGAGAAGATGTATAAAATAGTAGGAGAACATTTTAGTATAAATGAAAAAAATATTTGGTTAACTGAAGTGGGGAGCGAATCTTCCAGCAATCACTATTATATTGCTAGCCTCCCTGACAAGAAAGAATATAAAGTAAAATTTAACGAAGATTATACTGCAATAAAGCGTATTGTGGAGAAATAAAGTTAAAGAGGTGAAATCATTATTGAGAAGTAGAGTAGAGAAGTTTTTAAAGTTTTACGTTTTGTTTATTTCACCAATCTTTGTGGTGGCCGTGTTAGCGAGCTCTTATATATACATTCAATATAATATTTCTCCTTATAAATTCCTATTTGCACCTTACAATTCAGGAGTAGTATCTAATCCTTCCAGAGAACTCATTTATTCTGCGAGGATTGCCTTTGGTATCTTTGCTCTTGTTATTGTCCCGATAGTTTCTTTAATATCTTCCTTTATGACTATTGCTAGGGTAAATAGTTTACTTATTACAATAACCGGTTTTTTCAGTTCAAGATTATAAGCATCATAAAATTTCATATACCGTACTTTATATTAATTAGCCAAATAAATGAATATAGGATTATCATACCGATTATTCAATATCACTAAACTTTTTCGGTTTTCGCGCCGATTATTGATAGAGATGGCCATAAACTGATGGGTAATACAGATACAGGGGGATTTTTAATGAAAAGCAGCATGTGGGATACTCCAGAGGAAATACGATACAGGAAAGAGAGACAGAGGACTTATTTTTACTTATCTCTTCCTGTTGCAGCTATTTTAATTGGCGCAATAATAGCATTCATGAGTCAAGCGACTTATTAAAACAAAAAGGGCAAAGCGCCCTTTTTTTATTCACATATTTAAGAGCATAATCATTCCAATTGTTACACCGAATAGAGGAAAAATGCAGGTTGTATAGCGTCCTTTTAAGAACAGTTTAATTCCTAATAATGCATTATATGAAACCACGCCGGCTATAAAGATGAAAACAATTTTTCCCAAATCATAGTCTACCCCTTTTTATTAGTAACTTTACTATAATTCGATTTTAAGTCTTTTTTTTATAGACTTACAGTAAATTTTTTCTATATAATGGAGGAAATGTAATGAAAAACATGTCTTTAATGGCTTTAGTATTCGTTCTTCTATTGGTTTTAGGAGCTTGTAGTAACGATTCTAATACGTCAATACTAAGCAAAGAAACAAATTCAAATTCTAATGAAAAAGTGTTTAGTAGTGATGATATGAATGCAGCTCGTCATTTGATTGATGAAGTACTTACCGTGTATGAGGAAGAACAACAAAATTTCACTTCCTCTGAAGATGATGAGGTCAATGATAAAGTAGAAAATATGATTATTGAAAGAATTGGCGAATCAATTCCTGATCGAGATGTAAGTGTTGGCATTGCTGATGATCATGACAATACATCTGGAAAAGATGATTTTGTGGAAGATCCTAATGATTGTCGAGAAGAAACTGATGGCATGATAAGTGAAGTCTATGAAAGAGGATGCAAGCTGAATTTAGTATTTGATAAATCCAAGGTACTTCTGGATGAATGGAAAGAAGTTAACTATCCAACTATCAATGTTACAGCATTAATTATCCCGTTTAAGTATGAAGGAAAAGACACGATCGATACTGAATTTGTATTTGCTAAAACGATAGATGGAGAAGTTCAATTATTAAGAGGATTAGGATTACGAGTAATGAATCTGGAAAATGAAGAAGAGGATGCAGTGGAAGAAAAACAAAATGGAGAAACAAAAACTATAGATAAAATCAGTGAATATAAATTTCGTTAATTGAAGCATTTTATAACTAGGGAGATATCGGGGGAAGCTATGTGAAAAGCACAGGAATTGTTCGAAAAACTGATGGTTTAGGTAGAGTCGTTATTCCCATAGAGTTAAGAAAAGCATTAGGGATAGAGGAAAAAGATCCAATAGCGATTTTTGTAGATGATGACAAGATTATTCTTGAGAAGTATAAGTCAAACCTAGCATGTGCAATCACTGGTGAAGTCAGTGAAGAAAATAAACTCTTTGGTAATGGAAAGCTTGTATTAAGCAAGGAAGGGATTAATATTTTAAAAAGAGAACTACTTTAGAAAATTAAGAGATAAATAATCAGCACATAAGGTTTAGTATCCTTGTGTGCTGTATTTCTACCTGGTTATGTTTATCCAACCTCTTTTTATTGCACTCACAATAGCTTCAGTACGGCTCTCCACATTCAACTTCTGAAGAATGTTATGGATGTGATTGCTTACAGTCTTCTCACTAATTCCAAGTTTTTTTGATAATGCTAAGTAGGTGCTATACCCATCAACTAAGCCTTGCAAGACCTCTTTTTCTTTTATGGTAATATTCTTCGGTTCTAAAAATTCTCTATCTTTCATAAAACGATAGTCATTTATAAAATAGTTCATAGCAACTTCATCTATGTATATTTTGTATTTTGATAACATCTTTAAAGCTTTATAGATTTGAAAAGAGTTCTTTTTCACATATGCGGCTGCACCGCTATTAATCACATGCGTTACACATTTTTCTTCACCTTTATTAAATATAACGATAATTTTGCAGTTACAAGATTTTTTTACCGGTAATAATTGAACAAAATCACTTAATTCTATAAGAAAAAAATCTATCGTATCTAATTTAATAGCGGTGAGGTTAATTCCGTGACACTTAGCAAGATCCTGGAAGAAGGTGTCTTTTTGATAAGTTTTAGGAACACCTACATTAATCTCTGATGTATTCAATTGTAGTTCTCCTTTAATTTATGAAGTTAGCATTAATTCTTTAATATCTGTAGCGTTATAAGGAAGGAATTCCCTAAATCATTTGTGTTATGATATGTGTTCATAAATCATCACATATCATTCATAAAAGGTGTTTCAGTGATATTATGAGCTGCATTATTCTCTCTGGATATCCGTCTTTCTAAATAAATTTGTGTTGTAGAAAGGTTTTTATGTCCTAAAGTTTTAGAGATACTATCAATGCTTGCGCCGTACTGAGAGCTGTATGTTGCAAAAAAATGCCTAAAATGGTGAGCTCCGATGCGGTCTTTACGTGCTTTAATAAACGGTATCTCAGCCTGGTTAATCACTTTTGATAAGTAATTGGATAAATACTTTTCATCATAGGCTACACCTTTTGCATTTGGAAAGACAGGGGATTGATCCATCGCATCAATCTCGCTTGGAAACCTACGCCGCGTTCTATATGCCACGATTTTATCCCAAATTTTCTGGTGAATCAGTACCTCACGCTTTACATTACCTTTCCCAACAACCTCAAGGAAAAGCTTTCCTTCATAATATGTCAAATCACACATTCTACTGTGACAGAGTTCTTTTAAACGCATTCCAGTGCTTGCAAGTGTACTGATGATACCGTGAATGATCACGTGGTCCTCAAAATACTTTATTAGCTGCAGTACTTCGCTTTCATATAAATCACGGTTTGGGCGATCATTGATATTCACATTGCTACTTTGAAGTGCATTTTGAAGCTGTTTGGTGATGTAGCCTCGTTTATATATAAAATCCAAAAATGCTTTCAGAATGACTGTTTTCCTCGATAGGGTGGCCACAGAATATTTTCCCTTATTGTCCTCTTCGTCTTTTTCTTCCGAATCATTGTTCTTCTTAGCTCTCCCTAACTTTACTTCCTTTAACCAAGCCTGGTACTTCCTTATGTGCTTAGGTTCTAATTGGTTAAGTAATGACTGGATGTCTGCTTTTGTAGAATCAAAACCATAAAGATCTCCTAATGAAGACAGCTGGTTATAAAAGAATAATAGTTCTCTCAAATACTCCTTTTTAGTGCCCACAGTTCTGTTTTTCTTCTGATCTAAATCCCGCTCATGATGAACAAACAAATAAATCATTTCTAAATCATTAAATGTTCCTGAATAGTCAAAGTCAGGATCATACTCAGTTTGGTCCATCATATTGGTATACCGACTACTATCTTGCATTTGCTTTTGGAGAGTTAGCATTTGGTTTGAAAGGATGGCTTTTTTCTGTTCAGGAACATTCGAGTGGTTCAAAACAATATCGTGCTCGTCCTCTTTATGCATGATATTACCTCCTGTCCGTTTATCTAGTAGTTTACCTTTATATACATATATTAAATGATAATATAAGTAGTTTCTATTTCATGGTGAAAATGCAAATAATTTTTAACATATTAAACAATGAACTTATGTTATTAATCTATTTTATCATGTAGATATATCTAAAAACGACATATAGGTCACAATAATACATAATTTGTCCTTCCCTTTAATATTAATAGACATTTAAAATAATATTAATATGTCCATTTATCAATATAATACTTTTTAATATTTAAAGTATATGATACAATTTCATTAAGTTGGTAATTCAGATAAATATAACTATTTAAATAGTTAATTGGAATTATCAATATATATTGGATAATCAGATTCGCAGAAATGAGTATCTCTACAATGCGCTCGTCCTTTTTAATGTGTCGCTAGTAATCTAGTACACATTGATATAGGATAGCCGAGGTCTAATGGGTGGAAAGATTTTGAGACCTTCATAACAAACTTTAAGAGAGGGTGTTCCAAATGAACGAAGTAAGAACTGTAACGATTCGATTTGAACAACCATTTACTGTAACTGTAAATGGAGAAGAGACGTTAACGGAAAGTCAGATACTATCGAGTGCAAAAGAAGAAGTAATAAAAATACTTCAGAAGAAATTTCCTCCTATTACTTACATGATCACAAGTGGAGGTTCACTTACCTTAGAAGAAGCGATACCAGGTTTGCCAATAAAAGATAAACAATCTGGTGAACTAGGCATTATTATCAGCATCAACCCTAAGAAAAAACTTCCGATTGATTATATTTTAAATAATGGACAGAGTATGGTGGGGTTACCGGCATCACTTGAGAAGATCCACAAAAGACATAAGCTTGATAAGTTTGTGGCAGAGAGAGAAGCATGGCGAAAAGACGTAGGGTATACAAAAGGTGACACGGCATTTATACCAACAAAAGAGGGAGTAACTCCGATCGTCTTTAATAAAGTAACCAAATCCTCTTATCACGTATTTCCTATTACTCACGAACCAACTGGTACCTATTTCAAACTGACAAACGACCAGCTCGCAATGGTATTCCCTACAAGAAAAGAAGCAGAAGCATTCCAAAACAGGTAGTTCTAGTGGGGAAGTCACGAAAAAAGTAGTGGCTTTCTTACTTTCTTAATGGAATAAAGGGTTGAGTGAACTTGTCTAGTTAAAAAGGGTATTAGGAGGTTATGATTATGGGTGAAAGACAATTGCAGGAACAATTAACCTTTTTCCAACCTTGTCATTGTGAAAAGGGGATCTTCTGTCCTGGAGTGGAATACGATGATCAGGGATATATGAAGTATCACCCCTGTTACCACCAAAATATAGGGAAGTGGTTTTCGGAAGAGGAAAAAGAGTACTTATGCAAATATGCGGCAGATGGTATGAACTCGATGGGCATGGCATTAGCAAGGCCACCTAAAGCGCTTGCGGCTAAACTTACCAGGATAAAACAAGCAGGGAAATATTATTACTATAAAAATTTAAGTCGCTATTGGTAAAAGTATTTTTAAAACGACATTTTTATGCTTAAACAATTCTTGGAAAGCTTAATTTTTTTATGCCTAAAGGAACATACCAATTTACGATATAATGTATGTTATCAGATAGATAAAACGGTAATATCAGAACAAATAAGGAGTTTGTCCCACATGAATAATGATAATTATCTTACAACAATTCAAGTAGCTGAAGAATTAGATGTAGCAGTTGAAACGGTGTACAGCTGGATTAAGAAAAAGGAGCTTGTACCTGTTCATGAAGATTGGCGGATCGATAATACTAAGCTCTTCAGAAAAGAAGATGTTCAAACTCTTAAAGATAGCCGAAAGAAGCCAGGTTATACATCAGGTGATATAGCAAATAAGTTAGACATGCCTTTGCCTACAGTCAAATCTTATCTAAACAAGGGGATTATAAAGTCTTTCAAACAAGTCTACAGAGGGCTAGAACGATATTTTGTAACGGAGGAAGAACTAGAAAATTTTATTAAAAGTGAATTATATATCGAATACAAAGATGCTAAGCAGTTTTATTTGGTAGAGGACAAAGAGTATAAATACTTTCTTTATCAACGATTAGTTCATCCTAGCAATGGAGCTGCGCGAATTACCAAAATTGACGGAAGTCAGGTTTTAATAACTACTGAAGATGGAGAAGTTTTGCCAATATCTGAAGCAGAAAAATCTGGTTATGTAATTGAACATCCAATTGAACTTAAGAAATACATCGGTGGTAAGAAAGGTTATGCTACATTTTCCTTCACTAAACCAAGACACATCTCTTCTCCAATTTACGCATTAATTGAGCTTCTTTATCAGTATCTGGGACCTAGAAACATTAAAGTAAGTCATACTGAATCAGATATCGTAGTGAAAGTTAAACCTATCTTGCTTCCATTAAATGAAGTAGAGCATTCGAAAGAAGTATCATTATTAGAGAGTAATTTAGTTGAGGGAAAGATCATTAATCGAAATGAAGATGTCTATATAGACAGTGATTTAAAACCTGTTCCTATCTATTTGACTTCTAATAAGAAACAAGAATTAATGAATCAGGCTAAAGAACATAACACTTCATTAGAAGCATACTTAAGGGAATTGATTGAAATAGGTGAAGAATACAAATGAAATGAAAGGCGGCAAGGCATGGGCATTGATCAATTAAATCTATTTGAAGAAGTAAATGAAAAGACAGTTGAAGTTGTACCCATACCGGATGATTCACCACTTTATAAGTTGCAAGAGATGATTGAAGTACGACAGCCGGAGCCTTCCCTCGATCCAGAAGACTTTCATTATATTTCCTCATTTGCAGGGAAGAAAGGTATTATATTGAGTATCAAAAAGCTAGCTAACGGAAAAGTTTGTTATGAGGTAGAATTTTCAAATCGAACGTCTGGAATTTTCTATGAAGATGATATTAAAAAGAATAATAGTTAGCAGTAGAGGAAATAAAAATTTTTGGAAATCTGCGAACTAAGGAGACCAATACTTTCTTTGCGTTATTTTTTGTGTAATTGAGTTAGTTTATTAAAATAACGATAGTATTTGTGAAGAAGCATTACAACGGAGTATATCAATATAATGTAATTTAATACGTAGGGGGTTAGCATTTTGAAACTAGTTGAGAACGGACTACACTCGTTAAAAAAAGCAATCGATAATACTAAGACTTTAGATGGATTAGAAGGGATCAATAGAGAACTTGCCGCAAAAGAAACAATTGTGAATTTACACCATTCGATCGAAACACTATTTAAATATATAATTCGCGAAAAAAATGAATTGCTTATATATGATAATTTAGATGATTTCTTCGGGGCTAATATTAATGTTATTAGGAAAAAAGGAAAAACGAATTTTACACCAAAGACTATTACGTTCATGAATGCTGTAGATAGAGTGGTAGTATTAAACAAGCTAGAAATTAGTGCAATTGATTATGGGAGTTTTGAGCACTTAAATGGTGTCAGAAATGCAATAACTCACTTTGAATATAATTTAGAAAATGATCTGATAAATCACTTGATTATACAGGTAATATCTGCTGTATTTCCTATATACAAAGAGTTCATACCAGATTTCGAAAAATATGTAATAGAAAATGATTTAAACATAGTTGGAAGTATTCAGTACAAGGAATTTAATATTTGGAAGTTTATTAGATATTTCAATCTTATTCATAAGTTTAAAGATGCTGAAACAACCTTCAATGGAATAAAACAAGATGGAAAGTTTGAAAGAAAACAAAATGAAATTTCAAAAGAAAAATATATAACTTATCACAAGTGTCCATGTTGCGAAAAAGAATTTTTCGTAAAGGATAATTTGATTCTTTATGGTACAGAGGAAAAAAGTTATGAAGGCCGCTGCCTTATGTGTGGAATAACTTTTGATAAAAATGATTCTTATTTTCTGTATCTTTTATCGGAAGATTATAACACTTTTGGATATAGAGGAGACTTTATAATCAGAGATTTATTAGTCGAGAACAATATAATAGAAAACATAACAAGTGAAGAGTTAGTTGAGATTAAAAAGATATGTACAAATCCTGAAAACCGTGACATTCTAGTAAATGCTACTACCGAAATGTTAATTGGAAGAATTGATTTCATACTTAGTAACTATAATGAAGAGATTGTTTACGATTACGATTCGGAAAAATTGGACGCTGCTTTATATGAAAAAAGCATTAATAATTCTATAGAAATAGATGTTCTGAAAGAAAAGGATATTATGTCTCTAAAGGAAATAATATTCAATTTTAATACAATAGGACTTTCCAAAGACTTTTATGAAAAAGCTTTTAATCAGGATTATATTTTTTATGCTGAAAGATCTCATCCTAACCCACACAACGACAATGAAGATGAACATATTGAAATCACACATGTATTGACTCTGTGGGAATCTTTAATCACTGAAATATTAGATGGTACTTCTGTTCAATAACTAGTGAATAATGGTATAAGTACATCAAGGCCAGGATGATTAAGTATGTTTCTTCCTGGCTAAGTAATTTAAATTAATAAGAGAGGCTTCTTGTTTTCTATCGAACTTTTAAGCTATCATGGAGCATTTCATAGATCATTTTTAGTTGAAGTAACTTCGTTTGATTTTCTTCAAAACGCTGTATGATAGCTTTGTTTGCTTGACCATCAAAATTATGTTCTAACTGATCTACTATTGTTCTATGGCGTTCGCTCAGATTTCCAACCGCATAACAATGCTCAAGATGTAAAGTTAATAATTCTGCTTCAGAAACTAGTTCGTTTTTAATCTGTTTTCTCAGTACTTCTTTTTGCCTTTGTTTCTCCCAGAAATTATCCCACCAATCAAGATCAAAATCCATTGTATCACCATCCTTATTAAGATTCGTATCGTAGCCATTGGGCAAGTAATTGGTCTGCTCGCTCCAAGTCATCGCTCATTCTCTCCATGTTATATGCAATGTCTGTAGTATCCTGATGCGTCTCACCCAAAGCTGTCATCAAGCTATCAAAAGTTTGGATATCAAAAAGCATAGGTACTCCTTCTTCTGGAGGTCTAGTGAACTCTTGAAAGTTCCCTTCCACATCTGATGCATTTAATTTATCAAATTGACCACTACCGACTGCATTAAGGTATTTGCTTTTAATATCTCTCATTTTGTTCATGTAAGTATCTAAGAATTCTATTAGAGCCTGTTTAGTTGCTTCTAATTGTTCTTCGCTTTGTTTCATCTCTTGGACATAAACCTTCATTAAACTTTCCTGAATCTTTATGTGAAAATCAGAAACTCCATTATTTTTAAGTGCAAGGGGAGAGGTGGTAAGTTGTGCTTGAATATTTTCATCGAAAAGTACTTCAGGTACAAAATATCCATCTTCATCATATAGTTTCTTTGATAAGTAGTTTGTGATTCCGTGGCTATCAATCCAGGGCATACCTGATTTACTAGGATCACTCATGTAGTAAACGGAACCTGTTGATTTTTTATAATGTGTTCCTACTACATCGTCAGGAAACGTGTAACTTATTGAATTGTCTTTAAACTCTCCGTTATCCACCTTCTTTTGTAGTTCTGGAGTTAGCAAGGAATAGATGTCAGCGGCTGCAAATGTTACGGAGTTAGAGTCGTTAGTAATGGCAAAATACTGTGCTAAACCTCCTCCTAATGAATGACCTACAAAAGTAATGTTTTTTGGACCAAATTTTTCTACATAATGATCTACTTTACCCTTTGCTTCCGTAAATTGATTTGTATGGATGTAAGTTATTGTACTTGCTTTCCGATCCAATTCAGCTTTACCACTTGCTAAGCTAGCGTCTTGCGAAGGTGTACCCAAATAAGGTGTTGTTCCATACCTCTTTTTGGTATAATTGGAATCTCCAAGGATGATTCCTTCAACGTCTTCGGTGACGTCTTTATCGGCTTCATTTATACTAGCCGGATTCACAGATTCTTTTTCATAAATGATATTGCCGTTTTTAATTTGTGCATCTCCAGACGCTAACATGGCATCCTGGTACGGTGTACCAACATATTTAGTCTTCATCTCATTCTTTTCTGATTCGGGCATTTCTGTACCCCGAAAACTAATAACGACTTCATCAGTATCGACATTTTGTATAACAAAGCCCTGAAGCCCAGTATCCGCGTCCGTAATCTTATCAATTGTTTCCCAAGTAGAAATTTTTCCGTTCACATTTTTTATTCTAATGATCTTTTCAAAAGGCGAATATGTGGTAAATGATATATAAGCAGCTTCATAATCTCTTAATTTTGTCATTTTTTCCTCCTCAAATTTAACATGCTATTTCTCGAAAAAGAGGTGATATTATGAAAAAAATCCATTTATTTGCTATTGTATTCATTATACTTTTAGGAGGATGCAGTGTGAACTCAAACGATCAAACTCATGATGAAGAATTTGTCGCGAAAGCTGAAGAAAAGGCAGAAAAGTATATAAGAAATAACTATAATGGTGTAGAGACAGTGGAGTTTAGTGATGATCACACTAGTCCTATGGGAAATTTTGCACTAAGAGGGACGGTTAATGGTAATGCTAAGTTCGAACTGGATGTTGACGATAGTTTATTTATTGGTGGAATTAGTGAAGGAGAAGGATTTCCAGAAATCAAAGAAGAATGTAAAGAGGTCGCTTGTGAAGATTAATTCGTATTAATGAATTCGTCATTTAACTACCTTTAATCATAAATTAGTAAAGCTATTGGTGAACTAAGATACCTAATAATTACTTAAACCTCTGTAGTTTAAGTTGCAAAAATATGGTATTATTAACTAAATTAATAATTAGGGAAGACCCCTTTAATAAATCAGCGGATAATTTCTGCTGCTTTCATTAAAGGGGTCTATTTTTGTTGGGAGGGGAAAAGAAAGTGAACCAACAGGATGATAAAAAAATGAAAGAACGTACTAAGAAAACAGAGTTAATTCTAAGTTATCAAGTGACGGGAGAAGCGTACATTGCAACTGGTTCAAGCGAATGGAAGCACATTGTATTAAATCATTTTAATCGTGTTCAAAGGGGCGATATCACTCTAAATCAACTACTAAGTATCATGAAGCATAAAGGAGTTGTTTTTTCTCAGCATGATAGTTTGGTTAAATATCCAGTGAAAGAATGCTTAGAATATATAGCCAAAATAACTGACTCCACGTTAGAAATGAAGGAACTAGTATAGTGAGCAATGGACGTAAAATTTTTATATCATCCATTTTAGTTAGCAGTTTACTGTTTTTGCTTTACCAAGCTCTCAGTTCACCAGAAGGCTTACCTAAACCAAATGGAAACGAAGTTATTGCAAAAACAGATATTGATTTGGATTCACAAAAGAAAAAGCTTTTATTAGAGCGTGCTTCTAATAATGAATGGATTAGAGCAAAGATCGCTAAGGTCACAGGTGGTAATAGCGTTGAATTATTTGACTTTAGAGGAGTGGACCCATCTATAGAAACTAAAGCCCTCATATCAGATTTGAATTTAATTGGGCGTATACCAACGCGGTTGATCGCAATAGACACTCCGGAAAGCACCACCGTTATCCAACCATACGGAAAAGAAGCTTTGGCTTTCACTAAAAATCTCATTGAAGACAAATATATTTTCATACAAATCGATACGAAGGTGACGTATGATAAATATGGCCGTCTCCTTGCTCACTTTTTCACATTAGAAGGGGAAAGCGTACAAAAGATATTACTTGAACAAGGTTATGCAAGGGTTGCTTATTTATATGATGAGTACAAATATGTAGATGATTATAAGCAGGCTGAAAAGGTAGCCAAACGCAATAAAATAAAGATTCACTCAATACCTGGATATGTTACTAATCAAGGTTTTAATGTAACCGCAGCGGATACACAACTAGATTTAGAACGTATAGAGGAACCAAATTATAATGATCTATTTCAAGCCTTTGAGTTAATCGAAGGATTGATGGAATAAGGAGAAAAAACAATGTTAAATAAGCTATTAGACCTGCCACACAAATTTCTTTTCCCGCTTTACTTCTTTTTCTATGTTTTTTACTTACAGAATATAGTAGACTCTTACATGAATTACTATTACTTGAAATACTTTGATAATATCTTATCGATGTTGCTTAGCGAATTTCTGGTATTAATGATAATTTATGTTGTCTTACTTCTCTGTGCGGTTTTATTGGCCTTCACTTTAAAATTGCTATATAATACCCTATTTAAACATTCTTCAGCATCTAACACTAAATTAAGGAAGGGAAGCGATGAAATCGCCAATTAGATGTTTTGAAAAACCAGACCTTCTCACTCTTATTGAAGAGAAGAAAACGATATTAAGTAATCAAGTGAATGAATATGGGTTTACACATCAATCAACATTAGCTGCCAGTCATGAGCTAGATCAACTTATTTATCGGTATCAAATTAGAAACTATAGTCATGATCAATCTAGATATTCTATATAAATGCAATCAGTAATCTTAGGGAAATCTAAAGCTGCCCATATTCGGAGGAAAGAGTCGAGGCCAGGAGCGTACTTATTATTTAAAATTTGTGAGAGGTTGGTCTTGTTGATATCTGTTTCAGCAACAAGATCCACTTGTCTCATCTTTTTTTCTCGCATAATACTTTTAAAATTGTTCCGTATTAGATAATTAGTATTCTTAGCATCAAGTAAGATGGCCATTATAGAATTAGATTGTTTAGGCTCTTCAAATTGCGATAAAAACTCCCAAATTGCTCCTTTAATAATATCCTCGACCGTAATTGGTGGTTCATTAGTATTGGATTGTCCCCATTGAAGGTTAATAACACAATCTCTAAGTTTTGAATCAGTAGCTTTACTTACTTCAATGTGATAAACAACTTTATCCATGTATAGTCCTCCTTTTTATTGGTGATACTAATCGTAATTACTATTAGTAAATGAGGTGTTACCAATGATTCGTTATAAACAATCTAAAACCCAGAAATTAAAAAAAGCAGTAGAAAATGGACGTAAATTATAAATTAGAACAATTGCAACTTCTATATCGAAAGCTGTGATACTTTAAATGCTTCACAGCTCCCACACATTGCTCCTACTTTGTAGGGGCCTTTTTGTTGTTCAGTATATGCAAACAAATAAATGAGTATGAAGTGAATTATCTTTTTCCTGTTCTCATAGCTTAGAACAAAGAACAATAGGACAGGAGGATATAAGATTATGGAAAAGGTGAAAACCATTAAATTTAATTTGGATAAGGTGGAAGATGAAAAGATCTTAAAGTTTGTGAATGCAAAAGGAAACTTCCAGGCTTACATAAAATCCCTGGTTTATGATGATATGAAAAAGCCTGTAAAATCAGTTTATACGTCCAGTTATGACGGAATAATTCGTATTAGCATCAGCGAGGAAAACACATATGAGTAAAAACTTAAATCCTATGTTTTCTAAGCCTGTTATTAAAAGAACATCATCATATGAGAAGGGGTCAAGAAAGAAGAGGAATGACTCAAAGCGCGATATAAAAGTACGTGTTTCTTCAATAGAAAAATCCGAACTAAAGATAAGAGCACTATCAATCTCGCCGAGTATTACTAGCTATACTTCTACATTAGTAGAAAAAGGTTTATCAAGGGGGTATATAAACTTTTTACCTGAGCTTGATTATCCTAATGAAAGATTATATGTCCATGTGAAGTTATCAAAAGAACATTACGATAAATTGGTTGTTCTAGCTGCAGAATGGGATTGTAGTATTCGGCGTGCCGCTCACCGTATCTTAATAAGTCTTCTTACTGAAAAACGTGGGAGTGTTGCTTAATGGAAAGGGTTTATAGCAGATTGGATTTATTGGAAGAAGAAATGAGTGCATTCGAAGATAATGGATTTGTAGATCGTTTTCTCTCTGCGTTATTAAAGAGTAGAAAGGTAAGTCTTACACTTAGCTTGCCATCGCCATCCATTATTAGAGCAAAAGTACTTTGCGAGGACGTTAGTATAATTGGGAATTTAGAAAAGGCATTTACCATTTCTGACTTAATCAGTTTGTTGTACGACCAATTCCTTTTGGAAGTTCGAAATGGAGAGGGACTCGATCAACTATACAATAGAGTGATGGTCCGCACCACTTCTTTACCAATTGTAAGAACTGCCACAGGCATCTATCAAGAAGTAGATAAAAGGCGGATAGGTTTTGTACCAATTAAATTAGATCGAAATGAGGCGCTTCGGGGTGAAGTCCTATTGGATGATATGACTGGGCTTTATCCAGATCATGGACTTAGGTTAGAGCAATTGCTTGAGTTAATTACTTATGACTTTCTTAATGAAATACCAAAGAAAACGAATCGTTTAATTGTAAAACATATTTTACAAAAAATTGAATTCATTTAAAAACTAAGAGTTTTCTATTGAAAAAGCACTAATCAGTCTTGCAATGATGTCTTAAGCAACATAATTAGTGCTTCAATCTTTCATGCGGGAGATTAATACAAAAAGTATCGTTCAATGCTTTTCTAGAACGATACTTTTTTCTGTTTTAACATTTTCAAACAATTATTTCGAATTTCTTTGAAAAGGTATTTGTTTTTTTTGTTATTGGAAATATACTTACTTAGAAATTAATTATAGGAGGGCACCATGCAAACTAACAATATTCCGTTTAATTTTTATGATCACGTGGCATGTATTTTTCCAGGGTCGATTTTTCTATCATATATTTTGTATATTATGGATCGATTTTTCTATCCTAATATCAGTAACTATTTAATAGAATTAAATGCTTTTTCCAGTCTATTATTTATCTTGATATTAGTTATTGCTTCCTTTACTTGTGGTCATATAGCGTATAGTGTTTCAAAATGGAGTTTTGAATTAAAACCAATCATTTCATCTTCAAAACCGGTTGATAAGTTTCTTGATTACTCGCCACATAAACAAACTGAAATAATAGAGGAAGTTTCCAATATTTACGGAATTAGTACCGGTGATTATTTACATTCTAAGCTAATTGAATACAAAAACGGTGAAATATCTGGCGCTACTTTTGGTTTGAAGAATTATTGTTATGCTTTAGTAGAAAGAAAAGAAGCGAAACATGACATGTTTATAGCAATAGCTGATTTTCTAAGAAGTACTTCCTTTCTAATGATTTTAGGATTTGTTTATCTAGAATTTATAACGATTTGGGATCTCGTTTTTAAAAATGATATATTGGATTTATTTAAATGTATTGCCCTTATTATTTTCATATTAATACCCTCTTTAACTCTCTTTAATAGATCAATACGATTGAGAAAAGCGGCTGATAGTGTAATATACTCTCAATTTTTATATGATGCAAAAAAAGTAAGTGACTAGAATAAAACTTGAAAAATCTTATATCATTGACTGGATGTTTAGTATTATTCTTCTTTTTATTAGGAAATAAATAAGATATAATGAAAATGTAGTACTTACATTTATTTCTTTTAGCAACCACACTCTGTGGTTAGCGGTGACAAATTATACAAAGCAGCCTTTGGGTTGATTAAGGACATCTTTATGTCTTTTATCATGCTCAGAAGGCTGCTTTTTTTGCTTGTCTACTGCAGAAGGGAAGAATGTAAAAATTTTGAGAGGGTGTTCTAAATGGGTGGAATTCGAGTGACTAAGTTATTTTTTCCGAAGGTATTATCAGAAAGAGAGCATTTAAGAATTAGAAAAATCATAGCTAATAAAATGCTTTCCTATGATAAAGATGAAGACGATTGTCTTCTTGAATGCGGATTGATCGAGCGGAAGTCAGACTCTCATCATGTAGTTCCGCGTGTTACTGAAGATGGTCATGATTTCTATTATGAACCTGGCACTACAACGGTAAACTTTTTTTGGTTAGCAGAACAGGAATGCTGTGATAACTATGAAGACCTATAAAGGGCGATCTGTGTCATTAGGTAGTGTTGTTGATGTTTATAGAAATCTTAACCAGGGTGGCGCTTATAGTATAAGGGATTCGAGAAGTGGATTAGTACTCGCTCATTGTGAATCAGTTTGTCTTAGACAAGCTGTTTTCAAAGTTTCTCAAGCAGGCAGAAATAAAACGTTGGAAATGAGGAGAAAGCGAGTCCACGCCTATATTAGAGGTGTTTTGCATGATGTAGACAAGGAAGTCCCTCATGGAATGGATGTTATATACTATAACCCATATGAAACAATTCGTTTCTTTCATCAAAAGAGCGGCACTTATGTTGATTTCGCAGAAGAAGTACATTGTAGTGGGAAATTTGCTTACGCAAAAAACATATTATGAAAATCAAACTAAACACAAGAGTAAATGTAGCGTACCGAAATGGACGCTGCATTTTCTTTTGAGGAGTGGTATGAGTGGCAGAAGCACAAATGATGTTGAATTGGTCTGAAGTAGACGAAGTAAGGACTTATGGAGATTGGATAGTCACTACACGGTCTGATCAAGCTGTTCGTCATCTAATGGACCGTCATTATAGTCGCGTTACGATTGGAGCTACACAATTTACTAGACCAGGAGAGAACATCGTCCTACGAACAGCAGATTGTTCAGCGGTTTTTATAGCATGGAGAACGAAGTATAAAAGGAAAGACGGTTATGATTGTATTGAAAACACAGCATTCCGTAACGAGTCAACTTACCAAAGTAGTGATCTAATAAAGATGGCGGTTTATGCCATAGTGGATATTTGGGGGAAGTTACCGACTGATGGACTATTAACATATGTTTCTCCCAATGCTGTCAAATCTGAAAATCCTGGCTATTGCTATGAGAAAGCTGGTTTTATTCGTCAGAAGAAGAGAAGTACTAGAGGATTAATTCCATTCTTAACAAGTGAGAAAGCCATGGATTTAGTTCTAGAAGAGATGGGTGCTGTGCATATACTAAATGCTTGTCAAAGGAACATTGTAGCGGCTCTGGAATCTGGTGAGTACATGGAAGCATATGAATTTCAATCACTGGCAGAACAGCAGATGTTTAAATTAAATGGTCTTAAGCAATCAATGAAGGAAATGAAACTAAAAGCATGGAGTTCATATGAAAAACCATTTACTAAACTTGATTTGGATCTTGTTACAGACCCCTATAATCATTGGATGTTGGATACCAAATATTTCGAGCGTAAAGGATTGGTCTTAAACGCTTGAGTAGAGATGACTTCTTATCAAAATACTATAAGAAGCCTTTTTATTATATTTGAGAGGATGTTTGACGTAATGAAGAAAAAACTCATTCAACTTATAGAAAAACTAACGGCTAAAATGCCAAACGAAATGCCCCCGATTGAAGAGATCGATATGTATCATGCGAATTTTAGCGGTGGGGCAGACAGTATAGCGACTGCCCTTATATTAAAGTATGGATATAAAATTCCATCTTCCAAGTTAAGACTTGTCCATTTTAGAGTCGATGCACAGGAAGAAGCATTTTTTGACTGGCCAGAGACGGATGAGTATCTGAAGTATGCGTCTAAAACACTCGACATTCCACTTATTGTCCTTCGTGGAGATAAGAGTTTAAGACAACGAATAGAAGATCGTGGAAAGTTTCCGGGTGCTGCTACACAATATTGTACATCCTATCAAAAACGCGATTTGTACAGCAAGTGGGTTCGTAGTTTAGGTCCTGGTACATTTATTTGTGCGAGTGGAGAAAGACGCTTAGAAAGCTCTAGAAGATCAAAAAAAGAAATATACCAAGTTTATAAACCGGCAAATGCTCCTACCAAACATCGGTTTGTTCATTGGTTACGCCCAGTTATCCATCTATCAGAAACAGAAGTATGGCAGTTAATGGAGTTAGCCGGAATAGAGCCACATCCTTGTTATACGAACTACAAAGTTTCCCGCTGCTCTTGTAAATTTTGCATTTTTCTTTCTCCTAAAGAAATGAAAACTGTGGCAGAAGCATTTCCGGAACAATTTGAAGAACTGGTGAAAATGGAAGAGAGACTTAATCACACTATGAAGTATGAAAAGAATGCTCCCATTTCACTAATAGATTTTATTGAGAAAGCAAATAAAAGTAATGAGCAAATGAAACTGGATCTTTTCAGACCGTGCTCTTTGCTTGATTAAGGGGGATTTAGAATGAAGGCTACATCTTTGTATACCAAAACGGGGTTTTCAAAACAGGGATTTAGTTGTTGTAGTCGATTTAGTTTTTGCAATATGGGAGTAGATGATTGCTATTATGATGGCATTGATAATGAAGTGAAAAATCATTGTAATTGCTATAAAAGAAACCATGTAAAAAAGACAGTGAGCACTAATTATTATGATAACCAAGAGGATAGTAGAAAAAGCTTTTATGAGTTTAATGATAGTGAAGTATTATTGGTTATGGGTTGCTTTAATTCTAACTGCATTCAAATGGGGGATCGGTATCTTTTAAAAGAAAAAAACTTCTATAAGAGTTTTACTCAAGCGAATGTTTACACCACTAGTAATGAATTTATAGGGGTACAATCGATTAATGATTTTTCGGTAATAGAATCATTAACTGAAGAAAAATTTGTGGAAATAATTGAAGATAGTAAGAAAAAAGAGGTGAATGATGATTATTTCACTGGTGGAGAGCAATTAAGTTTATTTTAAGAACATAAAAAACGACGTAGCTGTATCAGCTTGCGTCGTTTTTATTTTTTCCACAATCTAGAAATGTAATAGGATATATGTACAGAACAAGATATAATATAACTTAAACAGATTTATTATTGAAGAGTTAACCTTGAAATATCAGGGGATATTATTATGAATTTAAAAATTTACCATGAAAGATATGAGAAGATTATACATGCTTAAATGACTACAGGTCGTATGGAGGGTGACTATTAATGGAATGGACAATTCTTGAATATAGGAAATTTAGAAACGCTTTATATCAAGAATTAGATACTGCTAAGTCTTGTTTTGACCTTTATTTACGGTTATACGAAAATCAGCAAGATAAAGAAGTGTTTATAAAAGCTCCTACATACTTTAGATTAACAATGGAATCATTAGCGAGAATGTCTTTGGGAATTATATCAAATCTATTTGAAGTTCGCAGTAGTAAACAACAACCTTATTCTTTTAAGAAATTCCTGAGTATTATTAGTCATCATAAAGGCGATTTTTTTAAAGATGATGAATTGCCGGTGATAAATAAATATATTGGAGAAATGAATGAATTGTTAGATCAGCATCAAAATATTATTACCATTTTAAAGACTAGAAGAGATAAATACTATTCTCACTTTGATAAAACATATTTTTTTGAGCCGGAAGAACTGTTTAAGAGCGAGGAAGGTCGTCTAATAAATCGACAAGTTACTAAGTTAATAGAATTAGGGGATAAGATTTTAAAAAGATCACCTGGTGGATTAATATCCGTTCCAATCCACAAGGGATATAAAGAAGAATTAGAATGGATATTATCTGCAATAACCAAAACAGATATGAAGTTATTATCTAATAATACACAAATAGAGAACCCCAAAAAATTTGAATGGGATTTTAAAAAAATAGATGAATGGAAATCCAAACAAAATAATGATACATAATTATCATAACGTTGATACTCAACTCGTGGTTTACTCATTCATGTAGTGTTGATCTTAAAGACAGATACTTGTATAATACTAAATTAAGTAAGTCCCTTGCACATGTGTTATAGAATACTAGATTGGGAATGCCCCAAAACTAAGTTTAGACTACCTTGTCTATTCTTTGTTTTGGGGCGTTTTTTATTTAATAAAGGAGCTGAACGAAATGAGTAAAACGATTCAATCTACAAAGACCAATTCAGCAAACATAGGAGATGGGATTAAATCAGTTATAAAAGGTAAATCGTATGAAGGCGTTGTTGTAAATGTATATACCAATACGGTAACAGCAGAAATTTTTGAGAAAAGCGTTCGAGAAGATTTAGAAATTGAAACAAATCGAGTGGTACTTCGACATGATGAATACACTATTTTCCACCATGAAAGCAATCCAGAACAATCCCTATACCTAAATCGCACCTGGAATTATAGTTGGAAAAAGAAGACTTCTTGAGGAGATGAATAGATACATGAAAAAGCCGTTATTTATAGGGTTTTTAGTCCTAATAATGTTTTTACTTTCCGCGTGTGGTGGAGCGCCAAAGGAAGAAGAAGGAGGCGCTGCACCTAAAGCAAAAACCGAATATCAAAATAAAATTAAGGGAGCAATAGACAATTCTAATAAACTTTTAGCTGTTTACAACAAATCAGTTGATCAATTATATACTGAAGAGTTATCCAATGAAGAGTTTGGAAACATGATGCGAAATAATATTGAGAAGTCCAACGAGATGGTTAGAAGTATAGATGAAATGACACCCGATCCTGCATTCTTTGAAATACATCAAGCTGTTATATCTTTAATGAATAATCAGCACCAGATGTTCTTAGATGCAGTAGAGGCGGCAAATGAAGATAAAATTAAAAAGAATGATTTAAGAAAAGAATACCTAAGCATTAAGACCGAGCAACAGAAAATCATAAACGGCCTTAGAACACTTTAATAAAATCTCGAAATTAGTGTAGCTAATCTATTCCCGCTTCGATATAATAAAAGGGACATGATTCCCATTTCTTATTTCTTTTGCAACCTATTAAAGGTTAGCGGGTTTACATATACTACATAACTTACGGTCTTTGGACTGATTCTTTTACTTGAATTGAAAATTTCAATTCAAGTATTTATGAGTCGGTTCAAAGGCCGTTTTTTGTGTTCTATTAAACCTTTTATGAAACTATCCGATAATGTATGAAGAGGATGGATTTCCCAGAAATGAGATCATGATCTAAAACTATTAGGGGGATTTAAGATGAAGAAAATGATGAGTAGTGTACTAGCAGCTGGGATGGTCCTTTCAAGTATTCCTGTATCCGGCGTACAAGCAATGTCTTTAAACGACACAATTGTTCAAGAGAAGGAAGCAAACAATGAGAAAGACTCTGCACAGGTGTTATCACTTGTAGGGTCAAATAGTGTTGCCAAAGAGGTAACTAATTTTGTAGAAGGAAGTTTTTCTAGTGTAGGTGATGTGGATTGGTATAAGGTAACTTTAGCAGAGCCTGGTAAAGTAAACGTTTCTTTCCACCCTGAAGACAAAACAGGAACAATTCCAAAAGATAACTATCCAGATGTTGATATTTTTTCTACACGTTATGATGGATCTTTTGGAACGGTAGCATATCCTGACGATGCTTCGCAAAGAATCAAAGATTCTGCTGATGGAAATGTTTATTCTTGGTATTCTCATATCAATGATAATGACGTTTTTATTAGAGTTAAAAAGAATGAAGAGTCAAATTCTACTTACAATATGGGGATTGTATATGGCGTGAATAGTCCTTCAGGCGACACACTTGAACCCAATACAGTTTTTAATAAGACTTGGGATCTCTATGAAAGTGCATTAATTGAGAAAAACACTTGGATTAATACAAAGTGGAATAACCATTATGACGAAATGGACAACTTCTCCATTGAAGCTAGCTCAAAAGGAAAGTTAACTTACTCTGTTAAGTATGATCAAGAGGAATATAACTACTGGAATGAAGCAAATAAAGATTATTATAATACTTATGGAGTTTATGCAGAATTAAAAGATGGAAGTTACGATAAGATTGATGGTGAGGCTGTAATAGGCATTCCAAACCAAACTTATTCAAAATCTCTTGAAATAGAAAATTCGAATTACACTGGTAAGTTTGTACTCTCGCTTAAAAATGGTTTTCTTAAAAACCCAAATTACCAAGTAAAAATGGATTTTGAAGGTGACGTACAAGAACCAGAAAAAGATACCACTCCTCCTAAAGAAGTCAGTGGTCTGGAAGTTAGTTCTTTAACTAAAAATAGTGTCAAATTCAATTTTGCTTTACCTTCAGATACTGATTTTGATAAGGTCCTTATTTATCGGGATGGAAGTAAGATTTCTGAAAGTAACACTGGAACGTTTGAAGATACTGCTCTAACAGCAGATAAAGATTATTCTTATAAGTTCGTGACAGTGGATACCACTGGTAATACGAGCGTTGGAGTTTCTAAAAACATTACAACGTTACCTGAACCAGTAGAAGTAGATACAACAGCTCCTAGTGAGATCTCGGATATCCTTGTAAATGAATTATCCCATGAGAGAGTAACCTTTAACTATACTCTTCCAACTGATAAGGACTTTGATAAGGTGGTTATTTATCGAGACGGAAAGCAAATTGCTGAAACTCAAACCAATTCATTTACTGATATAGAACTTAATGAGAATACATCTTATACTTATAAATTTATTACAGTAGATGAAACTGGAAACAGCAGTAAGGGTAGTATTAAATCAATAACAACTAAAGAAAAACCATCCATTCCTCAACCTGAACCAACTGAACTTGAATATAAGCGGATTTCCGGTGATGATCGATATGAAACTTCTAAAGCTTTCTCACAAGAAATTCCTGCTCATTCTCTTGATACTGTTCTTTTGGCCTCTGGATCTGACTTTCCGGATGCACTTACAGGTGGAGTTCTAAATAATAAAATGAATGGTATTGTCTTACTCGTTCGTGATAACCAGGCTGTAATTAATGAACAACTAAAAGAGGCAAAGCGTGTCTTAAAAGATAATGGAAAGGTGGTCCTGTTGGGAGGAGATGCAGCAGTTTCTCCAAAGATTGAAAAGGCCTTCGCAAAAGAGTTTGAAACCGAGCGTCTTGGCGGAAAAACTCGATTCCAAACAGCTTTGAAAATTGCTGATAAAGTCAATGATAACCCTGAGGAAATAGTCTTAACGTATGGTATGGATTTTGCAGACGCACTTAGCGTCGTTCCTTATGCTACTAAGAAGGAAATTCCTATCATGCTCAATACCAAAGGTGATAAGCTCCAAGAAGATGTAGCAAGCTATATCTCTTCAAAGAAAAACACTTTGAAAAAAGTAACGATCATCGGTGGTACCGGAGTAGTTCCAACTTCTGTTGAAAAGGAACTTAATAAGCTAGGTATTAAGACGATTGATCGAATTTCTGGTGAAGACCGATACATTACATCTCTTGAAATTGCTAAGAAGCTATACCCCGAAACAAAATCTATTGCTTTAACAAACGCTTTTAGTTTTGCTGATGCATTAAGTGGCTCCCGCTTTGCTTTCGATCATGATCTTCCAGTTCTACTTACTGCTGAGGATTCGATAGAAGATGAAGTGGTTACTCACCTTAAAGGAAATGTAGAATCAGTGTATCTTTATGGCGGTAATAGTGTGGTTTCTGAATCAATTAAAAAACAGTTAAAAAAATAAGCAAAAAGCAACTTCTATTTTTAGATAGGAGTTGCTTTTTATTTTGGTGAAATGTTTCCACAATTTTCTTGCTGTGATATAATACTAGTGTAAAAGTTTAATAGACAGGGATGCCCCCTAAACGATTCATTCTTACTGATTTAGTAAGGATGGCTCTGTTTAGGGGGCTTTTTGTGTTCAGGAGGTGACTTCTTTGATATGGATATATAGACAAGTAGGTGCAAGGGATGGTTAGAAAAATAGCAATCTACTGTCTAGTATTTCTTCTTATAAATTTAATTAGCATTCAATTTATTGAGAATGCATATGCGGAAAGGGTTCATGGAAAAGGGGCTATCAACGTTGGTGCAGATTATTATCGCACTTACAATTATCCTGATTCGACTGTAAAAGTCCCTTTGGGTAACTCCTGGATCTATGATCGGGTATATGACGCTCCAATTGAAAAAGGTATGGTACTAACGAATTACAGACTTTACTTTGGAGACGGTCGAGACATAGTAGCAATAAATAACCAAACCGGAACAGATCTTGTCACTTCATCTTATAAAGTTGGAAACCCTTTTATTAAAAGTTTTCCAAGTTCTTATGGAGACGTAACAAGTGCTGTAGAGGGATATAGAGAAAATTCTTCAAGTGTAGGAAATTCTTTGTTCTTTGGTACCTCAAACGGAAAAATAGGTAAATTGACGGGTTATGGATTAGATGATGCCCAAGATGATCAAGAGATACAATTCAGCGGGACTATGAACAGTGAGCCAATAAATCATTTTGGTTATGTTAGTAGTGGTGATTATTTAGCAGCTGCATCAGAAACTCTGATTCGAATGATTGATACAAATAGTATGTCTCTCAAATGGACCGGAGGTATTGATGGCGGAGGAACTATTTCTGGAATGACTGCGTTGTCAAGTAGCGACCTTTTAGTTACAACTGATCATGGTTTAAATAAAGGTTATGGATATATATACGATCATGCAATTCGTAATAGCGGGTATGGTATTAAGCCAACCAAAACTATCAACTACTTTGCAGGTATACCAAGAGCTCCTACATTCGATCGAGAGAGTAATTTAATATACTCAGTCGATAAAGAAGGTAGAATTTATCAACATGATACAGCTGGTGAGTTAGTTAACATAGCCTACGTGGGTGATGCTCCTACTAGAGGATATGAATCTATTGGCGGATCTGCAACCGATAAAAATTACGTCTATGCCAGTACGTTTAAGTCCTCTGTTTCAAGTTCTTATGGAACGATTAGTAGGCATAGTAAAAGCGATATCGGTTCAAAGAAAACATATGTCCATAACGCTCCAGTTACAACTACTCCAATATTACTAAGTGGTTTACTCTATTTCGGGGATGCTAATGGGCGTGTTTATGCTTTGGATCCTAGCACGATGGAAAAAGTTGAATGGTACCTTGATGAAACCATGATGACACCGAGAGATTACTTTGATATTGGTGCGCGTGTAGAAACTTTAATTGGCGCAGATAATCACTTAATTGCTGCGAATAATGATAAAATAGCTGGATTTAAGGGACGACCTGATTTTTACGTTGCTGATCAAAGTATCAATAATGGTGCCGCTCAAGGAGCACGTGTCAACTTTTACTCAGATACAATGCCTAGCATTTCACTACGTAGTGAAATTGGTAACGCTGGAACATTCGATTATGACATTTACACTGATTTCAACGGTACAAACTCACAGCAATCGAAATTTGAAATAACTAATAAGGATTCTAATACATCAATACCTTTATTTAACGAAACATATTCAAATAATGCAGGTTCAGATTATTGGGATGAACTTATGCCTCAAGACAAAACAAAGTTCCAAGTTCCAGTTAATCGATCTTTTAATATATCTAATTCTTTTATTCCTAATTCAGAAGGTCAGTTTAGCTTTAAAACAACCGCTGATGTGGGGGATATTCAAAAAGAGTTTGATAACTTCGGGGCAAATGAAAAAATTTCTAATTTCGACGTTGTTGACATGCGTCATCCTACCGCTCTTGCAAAATACTCTGTGATAAACCGAGGCGATACTAATGAATTTAACCTTTCTATCACTCAAAAGTACAGCCAGCGTTCTTATGTTTTCGAAGTAAGATACCCAAATGGTTCAGATGCAATGTATAAGAGCGGTAATGGTACACCTCCGAGTACCCTTGCTATGGTGATTTCTGATAACGCGCCAAGGGGAAACTACGAATATAGATTAAGAATAATGAATAAGTTCAATGAATGGTTGTATAGTCCGTGGAAGAGTTTTGATGTTGTCAATATTCCACCAAATGCGGGTTTTACTACTAATAAAATGTCTTTTGTTCGTGGGGAGAATGTTCAAATCACAAGTACCGCTTCAGATCCGGATGGTGATACACTTACTCATTCGTATGTCATTACTTCACCTAGCGGTCTAAAGAGTTATTCAAGCAGTATCAACCCTTCTTTCAAAGTTACAGAATTGGGTAGATATTCAATTTCTCAAACGGTGAATGATGGAGCTGGTGGAACTGATTCCTACTCAAGCAGCATTAACGTATTAAATAGAGCACCTAATGCTGGATTTAACACTGACAAGTCAACGTATTATGATGACCAATCAATCAGAGTTACTAGTACCGCTTCAGATCCCGATGGTGATTCTTTAGCTCATACGTACACAGTAACTCGTCCAGATGGGAGTAAATATAATACGACTCAAACAAATCCAACCATTTCCTCTCTACAAAAAGGGACTTACACCATTAGACAAGTTGTAAATGACGGTAATGGTGGGAGTGACTCATATTCAAAATCAGTAACAGTTCTTAACAGAGGACCACAGGCAGGTTTTGATACAAATAAACCCTCTTTTTTTGATGATGAAACTATCAAAGTAACTAGTACTGCGACTGATCCAGATGGTGATTCATTAACACATACGTATACAGTTACTCGTCCTGACGGAACGAAATATACTACCAATACTACGAATCCGTCTATTACTTCTTTACAAAAAGGGACTTACACGATCAAACAAGTAGTTAACGATGGGAACGGTGGTAGTGATACTGTTACGAAGACGGTTAAAGTTGTAAACAGAGGTCCAAAAGCAGGTTTTAATACGGACAAACCATCGTATTATAATGAGCAATCGATCAAAATTACTAGCACTGCTACTGATCCAGATGGAGATGCGCTAACACATACGTATACGATTACTCGCCCAGATGGTAGTAAGTATTCAACTAACACAGTTAATCCTACTATTTCAAATCCACTTCAAAAAGGAAAGTATACCATTCATCAAGTTGTAACTGATGGTAATGGTGGAAGTGATTCGGTCACTAAATCAGTGGATGTAGGTAATAGAGGTCCAAAAGCGGGCTTTACAACCAATAAAACAGATTACCTAGATAATGAGAAAGTTTACGTGACAAGTACAGCAACTGATCCGGATGGTGACCCTCTTACGTATCTTTACAAAATTACTAGACCGAATGGAACAAATTTTACGTTAACTAATGAAAATCCTAATTTCGGCTCTCTTGTACCAGGTACTTACAAGATTGAGCAAACCGTAAAAGATACTTCGGGTGCCACGGATTACTTTGCTCGAACTGTTTCTGTTACACCAGCTAATAGACCTCCAAGCGCAGGTTTTAACTTTGATAAATCAAAGTATTATAAAGGCGAATCGATACGGATTACTTCAACTGCAACTGATCCAGATGGCGATTCTCTAAATCACGTTTATCAAATTACGCGACCGGATGGCAGCAAGTTTACTAGTAATCAAATAAATCCATCTTTTACTGCAACACAAACTGGTACTTATGTTGTGAGGCAAACAGTTACAGACCCAGCAGGTTTATCAGATTCAATGACAAAATCGCAATGGGTTCAAACGCTTCCTACTCCAGGGTTTTCTACTAATAAAACTTCTTTTTATAGAGGGGAAACAGTACGAGTAACAACTAGCGCTTTTGATGAAGATGGCGGTACAGTTAATCATGTTTACGAGGTAACTGCGCCAAATGGGCAAAAGTCCACTTATACTTCTGCTAATCCTACATTCTCTGTAAATCAACTTGGCAAGTATACAATTAAGCAGACTGTAACGGATGACGAAGGAGATAAGGCGAACACATCAAAAGAAGTAACGGTATTGAATCGAGGACCAGCTGCAGGTTTTAGCCTTAATAAATCAAAATATTATAAGGGTGAAACCATAGCGGTAACATCTTCTGCTTTTGATGCAGATGGAGACCCATTGAGCTATTCCTATGAAATTACGAAACCAAATGGACAAACCATCACATCAAGTCTTAGAAATCCATCTTTCATCGCTGATGTATCTGGCACATATACCATTAAACAAACTGTATCGGATCCCTATGGGTTAAAAGATTCTGTAACTCATACACAATGGGTGCAGACGCTTCCTACTCCCGGATTTGATACGGACAAAACTTCTTATGTTAGAGGAGACACATTAAAAATAACCTCGAGTGCATTTGATGAAGATGGAGGGAATTTAACTTATCGTTATGAAGTTGTTGCTCCAAATGGTTCAAAACAAACTTCCAGAGCTGAAAATCCTTCCTTCACAGTAGCTCAGCTTGGTGAGTATATAATCAAGCAGACCGTAACAGATGATGAAGGAGATCAAGCTTTTATTTCTAAAAAGGTAAATGTACTTAATCAACCACCAAAAGCAGGATTTAAGCTTGATAAGGTTAAGTACTATAAAAATGAAACGATCAACATTAGTTCTACAGCAACCGACCCGGATGGAGATGCATTAACTTATAACTACGAAATAACTCTTCCAAACGGAACTAAGTTAAACTCAACCGCTGTTAACCCGAGCTTTAAAGCAACGGAAACGGGAACTTATACCATTAAGCAAACCGTTAAAGACCCGCAGGGGGCTTCTGATTCATTTGCGGACTCACAATGGGTTCAAACTCTCCCTACACCTGGATTCCTAACAGACAAAGGGATTTATGTACGCGGAGAAACGGTTGAAGTGACCAATAAAGCGTTTGATGAAGATGGCGGTACAGTTATCGTTTCTTATGAAATAACTGCTCCTGACAAGACGAAGAAGACTTATAATGAACCAAATCCAGACTTTGAGGTCGAGCAAAATGGTGATTATATCATTAAACAAACCGTGACCGATGATGAAGGAGATCAAGCAACTGTTACTAAAAAAATCAACGTGGTTAACCAACTACCAGAGGCAGGGTTTGAGACAGACGCTACAGAGTATTTCATTGGTGATACAGTGAAGGTGACAAGTACTGCTACCGACCCGGATAAAGACCCGTTAACGTTTAAATATGTGGTCACTAAGCCGAATGGCAGCACATTCACTAAAACAACAAAAGATTTCATCTTTAAAACTGATCAACTTGGTGATTATACGATTAAACAAACTGTCACAGACTCATTTGATGCCACCGATACCGAAACGAAAAAAGTATTGGTAAAGGACCTCGTAATCACAGGTACAGTAAAGCATACTGACAAGTGGAATGAAAAACATGCTGTACTTGGAAACGCGCCAAATGAATTTTACTCAGGCGAGACATTTATGTTAGACGCTGAGATAACTAACTATCCCGCTAATTATGTGAGAGTGAAATTTGAAGGTAAGCAAGTGAGTGGCAATAATATGCTTCTATTCGCCACTCTTGCTAAGCAGTCTGGAGAATTATATACAGGAGATATATACGATCCTGAAATGTCAGAACCAGATACAATGCTTGCAGGTGGTGTAGTGAATTTTGATTTTGAAGTAGAGTATATTAACGGAACGGTGAGAACAACTACTGTTCCAATAATTGTAATAGGTTCGGCATTTGATGCCCTACAATTGCATCAAAGCCACTAGAATTTATTAATGAGGAGCCAGATTATTAATAGCTGGCTCCTGTATATTAGGAGGATATTAACGTGATAACAGAAAAAGATGTTGATGAAAAAAGTGAGATAGCTTATTGGACATTTTTTTTAAAAGTAGCCGGGAAAGAAGTTTCTTACGAATATTTAGAGAATCATAATCATACTTGTCCTACTTGTAGAAAACCAATGAAAGAAAAGGGTTCCTTTTTTGCTACTTTAAACCCCAACAATCTCCACAATGGTGCCATCGCTCGACAATGTCTAAAGTGTACTGAAGAAAATGAAAAGAAAATGATGAAGGCTAAAAAAAGAAAAACAAGAAATTTAAATGATAGCAATACTGCTTTCATGGAGAGATACATTTGGAACAAAATATCATAACTTCTCCGTACTTTGTATAGCCCTCACTCTATCTCCCGATAATGGAAAGAGTGGGGGCGTTCTATTATTTTCACTATTTAAAGGAGGCCATATGCTTGGATAAACAATCAATCTTAAAAACAGCCAAGAGCGAGATGCAGATGGTAGTAGAAGGTATGAACTTAGAAAACATCTCGGAAAGCAAGTCAAAACTAGAACATTATTTATCATTCATTGAGCATCTTTCCTATCTAAATGATGACCAAAAGTTGAATAATAAAGAAGAATCACAGCTGGAGGATCCTGTTTCAGAAACCTTCAAACAATTAACTGAGAAACAACCCGAACTTTCTCCCTCATATTTTTTTCACCGTAAACTCCGGGGAGGATTTTTAGAAGAAATAGCAACTGTTGTTCCTGAAGGTATCGTAAGACAATTAGGTATTGAACATGGAGATTATATTAGCGTAAATTTTAAAGGCAAGCATGTTAATAACGGAAAACCCAAAATTGAATTTAAGATTATAGAGAAACGTAATGAAATAGTCGAAATCGATCGACAAGAATATAAGTGCTGTATTTTAAAAAATAGAGACGGGATGTTGTTGGCCGAGAAAACAGGGAACAGCACGATTCGATTTAACGAAGCTCCTTACTCGATTGTCATTCGAGATACGGATATCGAAGAATTTGGATTGAAGGGGGGAGATGTAGTAGATATAGCTTGCAAGAAAACTGATCCTTCCTATAATCGCGTGACGTATAAACATCATATACACACACCGCTGCCTCAGACCATCGAACGCAGAAAATCTCATTCCTATAAAATTAAAAATCCTCAAGAGTCCGTATCAAAAGATACAAATAACAGTTTAATGGGCCTTACGATTTTTGTTGTAGGTGGCTTGTCTCAGAAAGACAATTATAAAAAAGTCATTGAGAACAATGGTGGTGTTTTTATGTGGCTTGATGGTAAAGAAAAGAAAACCAGAATACGAAGCAGAGTAAAGAAAGCGGATATCGTGCTCTGGATTAGTGAAGAAATGAGCCATCAGGGAATGTATCCAACTAAAGAGTACTGTAAAGATTATGGTGTGCAATTTAAAGCGATGGAAAGTAAAGGAGCATCTAGCCTTCTTCGACAAGCTGAAGAGCTCATAAACTATAATAATACTAAATAATGACTATGCTGAGAGCGATATGGGTGAGCTCTCAGTTTTTTCATTGTAAAAAGTGATAAAATTACCGATTATGTCTCCATTTTCTAATCCATTGTTTTACAATAGATATACAAATAAACGTTGTTTGTAGGAAAGGAGAGAATTGATGAGTCATTATTATGAAACAGGAGAAAATGCCATCCTAGAACTTGAAGGTGTATTTATGCATCTATCATCAGCGGAAGAATCACTCAATAGTCCGGAAGCATTAAGAGAAATTCGAAGATTAAAAAGTGAAATACTGAAGCTAATGAATGATATACCCAGGTACGAAGGTGATTCGATAAGAGCTGTGCGTAAATATCCCTCAAAGAGCACTGGTTCATCATTTAATCCAAGATCTATCATACATAACACCACACGCTCAAAGACTCCTCTAATTGAACAGAGGGGCAACAAATACAAATTTTAATATTAGGAGATGAATTTTGATGACTAATAAACAGGTTCTCAATACTAGAATTACAAATGGTTTTACATCCGAGGATAATGTAGAACTAGATATTCAAGTGAAAGGGAAGGCAGATAACGATACTGAGTTAATCGTAAATGCTATTGAAAAACTTATTTCCACGATAGACGTAAAACACGCCTGTAATGAAGACGATGGTTTGTATGAAGGTTATATGGAAAGAATCCTACTAGCTCTCACAGATAATTATGGAGCTGCAGGGTGGTACGATGTATATGGAGATTTAGATAGTACTTATTACCAAGAAGAAGACCTCGATGAATTTACAGTGGCTTCGAAATTAAAAGTATTAAAAGATATTATTTATCAAATAGAAGAAAAACAAAGCCTCAAGAAATAACATGTATAAAAAATGAAACACACAATAAAGCACACACTGAGTTAAGTGTAAGTGCTTTATTTTTTCATTTCTTTTAATAACTCATTTCTTTTTTTTCTTAGTTCTTCAATCCTAGTTTTTAAATCTTTAGTTCTTTGCTCCTGTCGCTTTTTTCGGTCTCCAAACCTAAGTTCTCTTCCCAAATTGTTCACCTCGTTATTTAAAAAATGCTCTTGATTTCTAACAATAATACCTTTTTATTATCATTAAATAAATTATTACTTGAAATAAGAACACCAGTTCGTTATCATTTGATTAAAAGAGCTAATATGAAGGACGGTTAACTGTATGATACAGAAGGTAAATCCTGAATACAATATACTTTCACAAGTATATTCTGCAATGGAAACTGCAGAAAAGTTGGAAATAACTTACAAGAATTCTAAAGGTCATTTATGCTTCATCGAAGGATTTGTACACTATGTTGATTTTAGCCGCAAAGAACTTCGATTAGTAGATTTAGATGATAATTCACAATATATAGGTTGGTTAAGTATTGTGGAGATTATTAATAAAACTGTCTTCTCTCCCCAACCATAGTATTGACTAAAATAATCCGGTGAGGTGAATCGTTATATGCAGGATATTGAAGCGATTAGAGAGCCTGGAGAGTCATGTCACTATTGCGGAAAGGTTGTGGGGAAGCATATCGATGCTGTTGGAAGATTATATGACTGGATAGATCCAGACCACTTGAGGCATTCAAATCTGTATTGCAGAGAACATTTTGTTATGGTGCGGAAGTTTCAAGAAGAATCAAAGACGCGTTTTTTAGAATGTTATCAATCTCCCGAGAGTCGTGCGCAACTACCACAGAAGTCTATTGAATTGTACAACAGGCTATCTAAATCAAGATATGGATATAGTTTATAATCTTGATGCAAAGAAGAGAAGAGTAAGAAAGTATATACTTTAATGAAATTGAAGTTTATACTTTTATGAAATTCGTCACGTCATCAATGTTGATACAAGGCGATTTCCCTCTCCGCAAAACAACTTCATAAAATATGAATTTGGTGTAGTTTTTAATTTAAATTTGATATAATTTTATAAGGAGATGATATATTGGCTACTAAAAATAAATTAACATTTGGAATTGTAGCAATCTATTCAGGTGCTACAATGATACTTTCTCTATCTGTGATATATCTCTTGAACATTTTAAATAACGAGGATAAAACCATTGTTCAGTTTAACATAGGGATTGGAGCAATCATTTTAATCGCTTTTTTTACAGGTTCTATTCTTTTTAGAGAAAAAATTATTGCTTCGATTGTAAACATTTACATTGCTATATTGTTAACTATTATGGTGAGTATAGGTTATTTAACACTCTCTTACTTACTTATTAAAATATCTACTGAAATTATTCCCGAGTCATTTTATACTATTTTGATCTTTTTATTGTTAAGTACTTTAATCGTGTTTCCTATAAATATATATCTACGTCAAAAAAATATAGGAAGTCAAAAATATCATAAGATAATAAATTTTTTATTATTTTATAGCTCAACTGTGCTTGTTACTATCGCATTTGTAGCACCAGAGTTTCAAGATATAATTGGTTTTATGGTTCTAATACTGGCAGTACCAATACTAAGTAATAATTTCTATGAAACATTTTACTCTAATGGTACTAAATAACAAAATAATACTTCATATAGAATGATTTTTATGAAGTTATTTCGACATAAATCGACAGTAACTTTTATGGAGGGTCTTCAATGCACAAAACAACTTCAGAACGCGATCGAGAATATTTACATAGGCATATGAAAACATTACCTTACTATGTTCAAAAGTTTATAAGGTATAAAGAACGAAAGCTTTCTCCCTCCACTCTTCGTGGTTACTCACTTGACTTTGAAATCTTTTTCAGATGGTTATTAGCATTTAATGATAATAAATGGAATTCTATAGATAAGATCCCTCTCTCCGCTCTAGAGAAACTTAGGGTAGATGATATTGAAGAAGATTTCTTATACTTTCTTTCGATAAAGAATGAAGAAGTAAATAAGAAAGTAAATAAGAAAGCTACAATAAATAGAAAGATCTCAGCTCTAAAGTCACTCTTCTACTACTTAGGAAATATCGCTGAAGATGAAAACCTTCACCCCCTCCTCTACCGTAATGTCATGGCTAAAATTGAGCTGGAGGATCTGAAGCTTGATAAAGAAACTCTAGCCCAACAAATTAGCAGCAAGATTTTACTCCGTGATGAAATAGACGATTTTAGAGCTTATGTCGCTGGGGGATATGAGAATAATATTACTAATAAGCTTGCATTAAGAAGATATAAGCAAAACAAAGAGCGGGACACCGCGATCATATCCCTTATACTTAGTTCTGGTTTAAGAATTAATGAGGTTGCAAATATTACTCTTTCAAATCTAAATATGGTGGACGGAAATGTAGAAGTAATAAGAAAAGGTGAAAAAGAGCGTATCGTTAGCTTCTCAAGCATTGCATCGAATGACCTACGGGAATATTTAAAAGTTAGAAATTCAAGATATAAGGCATCTAAGAAGCAGAATTATTTGTTTCTAACTCTCCAACAAACTAAAGAAGGATCACCAATGACCAAACGGGCTATGCAGTTAATGATAGAAAAATATTCTAAAGCTTTTGGAAAGCCAAAACTTAAAGCGCACGGCCTAAGACATTCATTTGCAACGCGATTTTACCAAGAAACTAATAACATCGCTCAACTCAAAAAGATTCTGGGGCATGAATCAATCGAGACTACTATGATTTATACTCATGTGTTTAACACCGAGATTAAAGATGCGATTGAAATGGTGGATCGACAAGAAAATTAGTGATAGGAGGAATATAAATGGTAGGACAAACCGAGTTCAACACCCCTATTTTTTATTAAGTTTTGTTTAGCTTGTTACTTAATAGCATGTTATTTAGTAGCTACCGGTTTATTTAACGTAGCAGGTGTAATAATAAGTGTTTCGCTACCAATGACTATTCTTTCAATACAGGAAATAAGCGCCTTTAAAACTTCAAAGAAGCTATACATTAAACTGGTTGATTTACTTAAGAGAAATTCATAATCTGAAATTTATCAGGATATTAACCAAATAAATGACCTAATAAACCAGGTAGAGGAAAGAGTACCAGGATACAAGAGCAAGGAATTAATGGATGCGCGAATATTACTGGAAAAGTTAAATATATGGAAAAAAGATAATAAGTAGCATTTATTCTATTAATTTTAAAGCTATTGTTGATAATGGAACTAAAATAGTGGAACCTCATTTGAGTTTCCACTAAGCTATTCAACAATCGCTCCGAGATTCTGGAATAAGGCGCTGATTTCTAATTAATTATTATTACTCTTGAAAATGAGTAATCATATTTCTCTTTAAAAGTTTATGTTGCCACATCTTTATTCTCATTCCATTGGAATTCTGGACCTGCTACTTACGAATTAGCCGTACCAAGTTATACAAACGATAAATCTATTAAATCATTTAATAGATAGTCGTTCCATTAGCTTTTCCTGGGGGAATAAACATTAAAGCTATCAGCTTTAAACAAACCAGTTCTATAAAATAAAGATAGACTAATTATATTCAAATATATATAATGAATTTCATGGTAAATAATTAAAATTTTACTAATAATTAAACAGAGGAGATTATGTAATTGAAAAAATTGTTGGTCTTTGGAATTATTGGACTTTTAACGTTTGGAGGAATAATTGACTCCAATTATGTTAGCGCTTCAAAAAACGAGGAAATTATTAAAGATGAATTTATACAATCTTCTAAAATTATCAGTAAGAAAGAATTAATTGAGGTAATTAGAGAAGTTAACGAAAGTACAGAAGTTTCTAAACTTCCTAAGGATGACATTATAGAAATCTTTGATTCTATTGACGAAAATACTACTAAAGAAGCTAAAATTGAATATCGTGATCAAATGAAGGAAGAACTAAATCACAAGCTCAATAATTTGAATAATTCAAAGTTAAATACGGAAGGTTTCGTTGAGGAACAAATCACTTTATCTGATGGAAGTGAAGTTAACATAGAAACTAGTGACCTTCCAGAAGAAGTAGATGAAAACGAATTACCCGAAGAATATATTGTTGAGGAAGAAGAAGATAGTGATTTACCAGCTGAAGATTTTGTAGAAATATATGAAGGTGAAGGTATAGAAATTAATAGAGCACCAGTATTTAGTGGGATAATGTATTCTCCTTATAGAAGTGAAAAGAAAGATTATGGAGCAAGGCGTTACAGCTCTATTATTACTTTTAGAGCAAGTGGAATAAATGTAGGAAAATTGTATCTTCGTAGTCATTATTCTGTTGGGGATTACGGGCTAAAAATGAGGTACTCTTCTAAGTCTGGTACACGTAGTTATTTACCTAAATTCGACATTTCAAGAGCTACGGCAAAAACAACTGACTCAAAAGCACCCGTAGAAGGTCATGATATTAACAGCTATGGTGAATATACTGTAAAAATTGATTTATTGGGATGGTTAGGTGGAAGTAGGTATTATGATATAAGAAGCCAAATAAAATTAAAAAAGTTGGATAAAAAAGAAAAATATGCTTACGTAGCACAAAGTTATGTATTTAATTGAGGTTAAAGGAGAGAAATTAAATGGATGATTGGTGGGCAATTCAATCTGTATTTTTACTAGTGGGCCTAGTTGTAACAATTTTAGGATCGGTTGCGATAATTGCTTTAGTTTTATATATTATAAAATTTTTGAAAAACAACTCCCAATAATACATTAGCACTCATAGAGGAATTTCCTTATGGTGTACTATCCTGGTAAATTATTACAATACATCATCGTTATTCAATAATAAAGCGCCATGTATAAGTAAAAGAACTCATTAGAAAACTATTCTTTTTCGCTTCTATTTAAATTCCAGAAGGTTAACTCTCATGCTTATATGAAGAATGGCCTTCTGGTTTCTTTAGTAAGTCGGAAGTATTTCTGGTTACAATATATGTTAGAGGCAACATAATTTAAAATAGATATCGAAAAGTACTCTAATCGAGTCAATTTACTTTCTCCTTTGTTTAGAAAAACCTCTCATTCTTTACTCCATTAAGCTGTCCTATACCTATATTGATCGCAACTTTTCGTTAAGTAAACGCTACGATAATCTGGAGCAAAGCGCACCATTTATTTTTAGTGTTTTCACCATATAATTGAAAATCGGTTACCTTATTTATATACTTTCTTAAAAAAACAAAACGAAGAACAGCCCTAAATTAAGCTGTTCTTCCTCTATAACTTCAACTAATACAATGTTACAACATATGCCCAATATCTGAAGCAGTCGTTGGATAAGCATAAATCATTTGCTTTAATTCTTTTGTTTTCAACTCTAATTGAATAGCTGTCGCAAAGTGATTAATAAGATCATCTGCTTCATTGCTAATAAGATGAGCACCCATGATTATATCCTTTTCTTTGTCAATTAACAGTTTTATGGCTGCATGAGATTCATTGGTTCGTTTATATGTAAACCAATTCGATATCTCCTTATAAACAACCTCAATATCAGGATTCATTTCTTTTGCTTCTTTTTCACTAAGACCCACCGATGCTATTTTAGGAACAGTAAACACAACAGAAGGCATAGCAGGATAATCCATTTCTTTATGATTTCCCTTTAATAAATTTGAAGCAACAATATGAGACTCCATGCTTGCTACCGGGGTAAGCGGTAATCCATCTGTCGCAGCGACATCACCTGCAGCGTACACATGTGGATTACTTACGCTTTGTAAGTAGTTATTAACCTTTACCCCACGCTTATCGTATTCAACATTTCCATTTTCAAGATCCATATCTAGTGAAGGAATCCGACCAGCTCCGTGAACAACAAGATCTCCTTTTAGTTCATATGTTTCTTCCCCTTTTTTTGATGTAACGATATAGCCATCCTTTTCTTTACAAATAGACGCAACAGAACTCTCTAAATGAACCTTTATGCCTATATCTTTAGATTTTTTCATCAGTAAGTCAACAAGATCCGCATCAAAGTTCTCTAGTGGCGTTTCTCCCCGGTGGATGATATGAACTTCAGAACCAGCTCTTGCCGCAATATGAGCAAATTCAAATGAAATATACCCGCCTCCTACAAAGATTATTTTCTCTGGCAGTTCTTCTAATTCTAAGAATTCGTCACTATAAGTAAGATAGTCTTCTCCTTTAATGTTTAGAGGAGTTGGTTTTGCCCCTGAAGCGATTAAAATCCGATTCCCTTTTATGGTGTGCTCGCCCACTTGGACTTCGTTCTCACTAATAAAGGAAGCTTTTTCATGATAGGTATCAATTCCATTCTTAGATAAAGCGTCTACTTTTTTATCTGGTACATGATCCGTAAATTTCTTTTTAAACTTCATTAGATCTTTCCAAACGATAGAGGGCTCTGATTGCACTCCGTTTTCTTGCATCCTTTTATTCCAATCCAATAATTCTGCCGCACCAACTAATACTTTTTTAGGATCACAACCTCTCAAAGCACAAGTCCCTCCAAATGGACGGTAATCTACCATCGCTACATCCCAACCGGCTTTATTACATTTTGCTGCTGTTATGGATCCTCCGGAACCGGATCCAATAACAATGAGATCGTATGTTTTCATCTTAAGTACCTCCTTGATTTTAACTCGCTATTAAAACCATTTCCTTATCACTAACGAATCAAACCATGTACCTTTTCCAGGGTTGAAAAAACCACCGTTTTAATAACAGCGGGGCCATGGATGACGGTTATCCTGCACAACAAGACAGTTTGGAAACGTCTTTATCAAAAGTTAAGCTCGCTAATTTTAATCCCTCAGCCATTGTAAGGTATGGTGCCATTGTTTCCTGAAGGTCTTCAGCTGTGAGTTTGAATTTCACTGCTAAAGTAGCTGCATAAATCACATCACCGGCATTTTCTGCTACAACGTGTGCCCCGATAATTTGCTGATTGTCCTCATTCATCACGAGCTTGAATACACCGGTCGTTTCATGATTGACCAATGCTCTTGGTACGGCTTCCAATGAAAGTATAGAACTTTTCACATTGTATCCCTGTTCTCTAGCCTGTTGTTCTGTTAAACCTACAGATGCAACGGAAGGAGACGTAAATGTCACTGCTGGAACGGTAGTCAAGTCCTGTTTGCGTTTTTGAGACCTTGTCACGTTCTTTGCGACTAGATTTCCTTGATAGGCAGCAACATATACAAATTGAGGACTTAAAGTAACGTCTCCTGCTGCGTGTATGTGAGGGACACTTGTTTCTAAAAAGTCATTGACTAATACTTCTCCAGCTTCACCAACCTTCACCCCGGCTTCTTGGAGCTGAATTGCAGTTGTATTAGGAGCACGACCAACCGCAACCAATAGTTGATCCCCAGACACTACTTGATCTTTTCCATTCATTCGAATATGAACTTCCTTTTCACTGCCATGTTGGACAACCTTGTTGTACTCCACATTTTTTATCAAGCGAATGCCTTTTTCGGTGAGGGATTTTTCGATGGCTTCAGAGATTTCAGGATCATAATCTTTAAGAAGGCGGTCACTCCGTTGCATTAATGTCACTTCTGACCCTAGATCATGAAGCATTTGACCTAATTCAAGCGCAATATACCCTGAACCAATTACGACGAGATGCTTTGGAACTTCTGTCAAATTTAAAGCAGAGGTGCTTGTTAAATAGTCACTTTCTTTTAGTCCTGGTATATCAGGTACGGCAGGTGACGCTCCTGTGGCAATCAGAAAATGCCTTGAGGTTAGCTCTTGATGATTCACACTGATCGTGTGTGCATTTTTAAACCGTGCTTCGCCTTTTATCAGATCAAATCCGTAATCCTCAATAAGTTCTTCGTATTTATCTTTACGCAACTTTTGAACAAGTTCGTCCTTTTGTTCTTTAAGTTGGGATAAGTCTGGCTTGGTTGATTGAAGTGCTAAACCTTTGTAAGGGTTATGATGAGCATGGCTGTTCAGTTCACCAGCTCTTAACAACATCTTAGATGGAACACAACCAATGTTTACACACGTTCCCCCAATCGTTCCTTTCTCGACCATCGCCACTCTTAAACCATTTTCTGACGCTTGAATCGCAGCAGAAAAAGCCGCGCCACCAGATCCGATGACAACAAAGTCGTACTCCTTTTCTGAAGAAGATACTGATTTGCTTGCTGTAGTATTGACATCAAAAACATCAACAGCTTTATATGGCGTTGTATCGAGAGTTTTCTTAATCCTTTCATAATTTAAAGAATTTGGGCGATGAAAGGAAGCGTCGCCTTTGCGAAAACTGACATTGATATCTTCAGCACCAAGACTTTCTAGTGTTTTAAAGACATGACGTTCGCATTGATCACATGTCATACCTTGGATTTTTACCTCTGTTTTGTTCATTTCAAAGTTCCTCCTCTTATTTATTCTTCATTCAAACTTGAGCTTCACAAGAACTCTTATCAACATAACCTACAAACAACAATTCTCTTTTTCATTGGAAGTTTTAGTTCTTTTTCGATAAGAAAAGAACGTTATTAAAATAAATAGACCCAATGCCGGAATCAAAACGTAATCCAAATAGCCAGTTAATGCACCGAGTCCAACAGTGCCTAGTAAAATAATTGAAACTGGAGTCGTACAACAAATAAGGGCAATGATTGTTCCTATTACGCCTGTAATAAAAGTCTTATTCCTCTTCATAAGAACCATCCTCGGATCAGTCAACAATGAGTGTTTCTATAATGGGGCACTCGTGAAGATCTTTTGTACTTGGACAACGTTCCTTTAGATCAATTAGGAGATATTGAATCCGAGCCAAGTCGTTTATTTTTTTCTCAATTTCCTTTTCTTTCATTGCTACGAATTCATACATATCTTTGCACCGTACATCATCTTTATCAACTACACCTAGTAATTTGTGAATTTCGTCTAATGAAAAACCTAGCTCTTGCATTCGTTTAATAAATTTCACTCGTTTAACAGAAAGATCGTTGTACAACCGATATCCAGATTCATTACGAGCTGGCTCAGGAATTAATTTCTTGCGCTCGTAATAGCGTATCGTTTCTTTATTGACGTCACAAAGGTTAGCTAATTCGCTTATTTGATATCCCATTATTTCATCACCTCTATATATAGAATAAACCCCGTACCATAGTACAGGGTCAAGTGTTGAAGCTATTTTTTAATAGATGAATCTTAGACTATACTGTCAAAGTTAATTTATATCCTTTTCATTCATCTAAAAATTCATTCCACCATCTAGTTTATTTACAAATATAGGTTGGAATTTCCTGCTCAACAATCGCTGCTCAAATTTCTAATACCAATTATTTCAAATCATACTGCATAACTCAATCTTTAATTCCAGTTAAAAGGAGCCTATCTTATTACAGATAAGCCCCCTATTCTTTAAGACTCAGTTTCGAGATAAAAACGATAAGAACAAAAGCACGGGAACTAGATGGAAATGCCCATTTTTTAAAATGATATACTTACTATAAGTGTACTTTGATACTAATTATTCAGGTAAATCTTTATTAACTATGGACTGTTTAATACCTGTAACAAATTCACCTAATTCCATTTCTTTAGTTGCTTTATTCCCATAGGACCTAACGTTTACATATCCTTTTTCAACTTCCTTGTCTCCCAACACCAGAATGAAGGGTGTTTTGTTTATTTGAGCTTCCCTAATCTTGTACCCTAACTTTTCCTCTCTACTGTCCTTTTCCACTCTAATCCCTTCTTGTTTTAACCGATTCATTACTTGATCCGAATATTCTTTATGAGCTTCGTTTGATACAGGTAGTATTTTTACTTGAATAGGTGCTAACCAAGTTGGAAATGCTCCTCCATAATGCTCAATGAGTATGCCTAAAAAGCGATCAATGGATCCAAACACAGCCCGATGAATAACCACTGGACGAACTTTTTCATTATGTTCATTTATATATTCCAGATCGAATTTTTCCGGCATTTGAAAATCTAGCTGCACAGTTGCACATTGATGACTCCTATTCAAGGCATCTTTTATATGGATATCAATCTTAGGCCCGTAAAAAGCACCGTCTCCCTCATTCACTCTAAAATCATAACCTAGGTTTTCTAATACATTTTTAAGTGCGCCTTCAGCTTGATCCCATAAGTGTTTGTCACCCATAGACTTTTCAGGTCGAGTAGATAACTCAATTTCATAATTGAATCCGAATGTTCGATAAACATTATCAATCAACTGCAAAGCTAAAGTGATTTCGTCTTCTATCTGATGAGGTGTGACAAAGATATGAGCATCGTCTTGGCAGAAGGAACGAACTCTCAATAATCCGTTTAATGCTCCACTGAATTCATGACGGTGAACTTGACCGAATTCAGCCATACGAATAGGAAGGTCTCTATAGGAGCGCAAACGGTCCTTAAAAATAAGCATATGTCCTGGGCAATTCATTGGTTTAAGAGCGAAATGCTGCTGGTCAACTTCAGAGAAATACATATTGTCTTTATAATGATTCCAGTGCCCCGATTGTTCCCATAACCTCTGATTCATCATTAATGGAGTTTTTACTTCTTTATAATTAAATGACTCTTGCAAACTTCTAAGGAATGCTTCCAACTCATTTCTTATCACCTGACCATTACTTAAATAGAATGGCATCCCTGGAGCTTCATCTGAAAACATAAACAATTCAAGCTGGTTCCCTAACTTACGATGATCTCTCTTTTTGGCTTCTTCCAAAAAATAAAAGTATTCATTTAGTTCTTTTTTTGATGGAAAAGCTACACCATATATTCGTTGTAACATCTTGTTATCACTATCCCCCAGCCAATAAGCCCCTGAGATATTTGTTAAGGAAAAAGCTTTAAGAAATTTAGTTGACGGTAAATGGGGACCTCTGCATAGATCTATAAATTCTCCTTGTTTGTAGATGGAGACATCTTCTTCCCGAGGAATTTTCTTTAATAGCTCCAGCTTTAAATGATCATTCGAAAAAATGCTTTCAGCTTCATCTCTAGATATTAACTCCCGTTTAATAAACAAGTTCTCAGATACAATGTTACTCATTTCCTTTTCAATTTTAGATAGATCATCTTTAGAAATACTTTGATCCGTATCAATATCATAGTAAAAACCAGCCTCCACAACAGGACCTACACCTAGATTCACTCTTCCGAAAAGTCGCTTAACGGCCTGAGCCATAATATGAGCTGCTGTATGTCTCATCACCTCTAATCCCTCTGAAGAATGAAGTGGAAATAATTCAATCTCAGCATTAGAGTTGATTGGACTCTGCAAATCATATAAGGATCCATTGACTCTCCCAACTACTGACTTTTTCTTAAGGCCAGGACTTATAGATTGGGCAACATCCCCCAATGTACTTCCTTTTGAAAAAGATTTTTGGCTGCCATCTGGAAACGAAATCACCATTTTTTCATGACTCATACATACACATCCTTTTATAAAATTAAAAAACCATACTCGTCCCTCTAAACAAGGGACGAGTATGGTTTTACCCGCGGTTCCACCCAATTTCCCACTACTTTTCAAAGTAATGGCTTTGGTTTGCTGTATCGTAGCACTACGTCATGAACTACTAATCTTTCGTCCATGCAGCTCCAAGGTGGTAAGCTATTAAGCTGCGTTAGGAAGATCGCACCTTTTCTTCCCTCTCTGATAACCGTCCTAATAGCTCTTGTCCTCTTCATCACTATAACTTATTCAATAAAAAAAACACTCGTCCCTAAAAAGGGACGAGTGCTGTACTCGTGGTTCCACCCAACTTCCCGTTACATGGATAAAGTAACGGCTTTGGTTTGCTGTATCGTAGCACTACGGCATGAACTACTCATATTCGCCCATGCAGCTCCAAGGTGGTAAGCTATTAAGCTGCGTTAGGAAGATCACACCTTTTCTTCCCTCTCTGATAACCGTTCATAATATCTCTTGTCCTCTTCATCACAAATTATTTTAAATTTATTTCACTATATATTTTTTGCTAAATATAGTCAATACAATCCTAAAAATTATTTAGGAGATTTTTTAGATTAGCTCCGAGATTCTTGAATAAATACTTCACTTAAGTCTTTATGATATTCAGTTCTTTTCTATCTTTTTTTCTCATTAGCGTAAGAACATACAAGTACAAATAAACTGGAAGCATTACAATAACCAATATTTCTTTACTCAATGAATTGCTTGATAAGAGTAAAGACAACACTAGACCAGCTATAGAATAAATTATGAATTCAATGAGGGATCTGTATTTAGATAATGGTTTTAATCTAAGAAATCCATCTGCAATTAAAGTTGTTGGTAGACCGTAAACTATATATACAATTGCAAATAAAATCGGTAACGAAATTATAGTAGCAAAAGTATCAGTATATTCTCTTTCTAATTCAAGCACGTAGTCAAGAGTAAATTCTCCAATTACTAAAACAAAAACGGAAAGAGGTGCTGATATAATTATTGCTAGTAGTATCTTTTGTAAATATTTCAATTCCTTCCTCCTCTAAACGTAAAAGCGTACACACTCTTGCCCAAAACCGATAGAGCGCTTACTTTTTATTCAGCAATTGCTCCGATAAACCAGAAGACTTGGGATCAGGATAAATTCTAGAATTTATCCTACATTAGTGTTAATTTAGATCGATGTTACCCACATATTGAACATCTCCCATATCAGAAGACAGATTCACTTCTAGGATATAGTTACCTTTTGAATCTGGAAATTGAAAACCATTAGATTTATTTACAGGCAATTCAATCTCTTCACTGTTTTGCCACAGAGATACTTGAAACTCTTCTAATTTAAAATCAGAATGTCCCAATTCTATGTTTCCCTCTGAACCAGCATTGACCTCAATTTGATTCTGTTCGATTCCTAATGATTGAAAATCAACAACAGTCTTTTTGTATTCCTCATTAGGACCTTCCCAATTCACGGATGCCTCTTTAAGCTCATATGAATCATAGTCGTTTAGATGATGGTACCAAACTGTCATTGTTGGAGGTGTGAAATCGTAATCCTCCCCTATACAGGCGGTCAATAAAAATATACAGCTTAAACTTACTATAGAAAATATTGAACGAATCATTATCAATTCCTTTCTCTTTACTGTTCAAATAACAGCAACTTTGGAGCATAAAGCAAACACTCTTTTAAACTATTGCTCCGAGTTTGTTGAATATAATCGGATATCTACTTTCTCAATTGCACTATGGTTTCTGCAAAGGGAGAATGAAAAGTAACGGATTGTCCATCAACCCAATTAGCATTATTAATTCCTAACACTTCTAAATTTCCAGCACTTGATCCTCTGGTCACTATCCTTACAGTTTCACTATTTAACTTCTTCACTACATGCGGAACGGCAGTTCTTCTATAAAAATTATAGAAGTGATTTGTTTCTCCTAACGCTGCTTCTCTATGCTCTATAATAATCATTTTTTCTTTTGATGGGGAATCAATAGTTGAATACGAATTGTTTTCTACTATATTGAAAAAACACATTAAACCTAGAACAGGTAGCACTAACACCGTTGTGAGTATGATCCAAAACTTTTCTAAGTTAAGTCCATTAGCTAAAACACAAGAAGCTACATACGTGAGGGCTATTGGTATAATTAAACCAGTTGATTTCAGAAATAAGAAGTAATAGCCCTGAGTTGATAAAATAATAACAAGCACATCAAAAAATGCAACGCAAATTACAAATAGCTTCTGAGAAAATTTTAACGTCTTCATACTATTAAAAAGATTAAATAAAGTTTCTTTATTATTGCTCGGTTTCTTCTTAAATAGTTTGTATATAACTAAACAAAACCATAGTATAAGTATTACGAAAATGCTTGATACCATTAATAACACCCTTCAAAGTATTCAACAATGTCTTTAAAGATAAGCTTCTTTTAAAAACAATATTTTAGTTACTGGAATTTTCATTTGTTTCTTCCAATATCACAGGATCTGGTTCTCTTCCAAAGGAAAGGGTTGAATTATATATAGCCATTTCAATTTGGTTATTTCCTTCAGCTTCAATCGATTTCTTTAATTCTTCAAGGTTGCTTCTTCCTTCCGGAGATGACACTTCGGTTGCTTTGATATGAACTTTTTCATCATTATTAGTCATTGAAGAAAGATCTAAAATCATAAAATAAGAAAAAATTCCTCCAACCACAAATAATGTTAACAGTGCTATAACTATACTTTTCGTTTTTACCAATACGATCATCCTTTCGGATAAGTAAGTTATTCCTTTAGATTGATCAAACCTCTAATACCAATTATTTCAAACCAATGCAAATAACTCAATCTTTTCTTACAAATAAAGGAGCCTATCTTATTAAAGATAAGCTCCGAGATTCTAGAAGACTCAGTATCAAGATGTTATCGTCCAACCCATTTCGGAATAAAATCTCCAAAGTATTTACCAATTTTCTCTACCTCAGTCATGATCCGGCTTATACCAACTTCCTTGGTAAACCAATTCTCCTTAGTAATACCGAATCGATCTTCTACTGGAGAAACCATAAAATTAGTGTTCTTTGGGAATACATCCTGATAACAAAGCAATGCTCTTCGAGAATGTCCTGCTTTACACACAATGATAACCTTTTCATATTTAATGCCTTTACTCTGTAATACTTCTAAAGAAAAACGTGCATTTTCTAGAGTATGCTGTGCTTCGTCTTCTCTAAGAATTACTTCGTTTGGCACCCCGTTTGTAATACCAATGTTTCTTAGATACTCCCACTCAGATGTACCTACATGGGGTTTGTATCCACCTGAGGGAAGGATGTATGGAGCCATTCCATTCTTATATAGACATGAAGCCTTTTCCATTAGCTGTGGATGATTAGCACCGGGTACCAATATGACGTCAGCTGCAAATACTTCAGTTTCAACGAAAATAAAGTCAGTTATACAATCATATGGATTAGACAATGTTATAAACCCTTTCGTAAATAAACTTATGTTGGGAAATAATCCTATTCAATAATTGCTCCGATTTAACGAAACAATAAACTCAATTCAAAATTACTTTACTGCTATTTTATATCTTTGTTTTCACCATGTTTGAAAATAACTACACTACACTCTTCACACCTTAACGCTGGAACTTTTTTGACTTTTAACCATGCATCACCTATTAATATTTCACTTCCAAAATCCGCAAAGATGGAATCAGGTGAGTCTGACCAGCAAATTCTTCGAGGAGAGAAAATATATCCTTGCTTCAATTGGTTACCACATTCAGGACACATTACAACATCGTCCATTGTTAATTACACCACCTTCATCGTAGCGTTCTTAATGGAATAACTGGTTAGCCTGCACCTTCAATTTTAAATTAACTTTTATTTTGCCCGATAATTATGTAATAAGGACGAGTACTTTATAAAGTATTAGCTCCGAAATAACTGAAGATATAAGTTCATCACACTTTCTAGTACTCTCTTTATGATCAATATTTCCCTGCTGAATTTAACAATTTATGGCTTATTACTAGTGAGGCAGGAATGCAAAAGATAACAAATATTATTATTCCGATTGCATCTGTTGCAAAACTGTAAGGTATATATTTGTTATAAATAAATCTAATGATCTTAAAGAATCCGTATAACAAAACACAAGTTATTATTAAATGTAATATTTCGCCAGTCATTTCTTCCATTAAACCCCAACTCCTTTTACACAAAGTCATATGAAACCTCTCAATCCAACTATATATTACCAATTATTTCAAACAAAACCGAATAACTCAATCTTTAATTCAAGTTAAAAAGAGCTTATCTTGTTATAGATAAGCTCCGATAATACGGAAGACTTGATTTCGAGATATTGAAACGGATCTTTACCTAATGCACCAGTTTGTTTTCACTATAACTAGCACTAAGTTAATCCCCCAGAAATCAGTTTTTACTGTTTTTAAGTTGGAGATGTTTTAGAATTCGAAATCCCCTTCCTTCATTAGCAGGACTTCAGTTCCATCTTCTTCAACACCCTCTACTTTCATATCTTCGGTACCAAAGGTCACATTGACTGACAAAAGTGAAGTATTCAGACCAGCTGCCTTCAACTCTTCCTCAGATTGGTCAATGCCGTTTTGAATATTGGAAGGAGATGCATTTCCGATTCCGATATGACAGGACGTATTTTCATCAAACAAAGTATTGTAAAAAAGAGTATCTGCCTGAGCAAGAGGAGATTTATTAGAGACCAAGGCAATTTCACCTAGATACTGTGATCCTTCGTCTGTTTCGGTGAGGTTTTGTAACACCTCTTGGCCTTTTGCCGCATAATAGTCGGTAATTCGTCCATCTTTAAAAATCAGATAAAATTCATCGATCACACTTCCTCCATAGATAAGAGGTTTAGTACCTACCAATTTTCCATTCACCTTATTTTTATGAGGAGCAGTAAATATTTCTTCCGTAGGAATGTTCGGAAAGAAAGGTATTTCATCTTTATCTATGACACCCCCACCGATATAGATATGATGTTTAGGTAGACCAACTACTAAATCAGTTCCAAGGCTATTTGTAAAATGCAAGGATTCAAATTGGCTCTCGTTTAGGATCCTTTTTCGAGACTCGAAGGATCTATTGTGACTCTCCCAATCTTTTATAGGGCTTTTCCCATTTGCCCGAGACCCTTTTAAGATTAAATTCCATAAGGATTGTAAAGCTTCTTCTTTACTTAGGTTGGGGAATACTTTCATTGCCCATCCAACACTCGGGACAGTTAGAAGACACCAGCGCACCTCGTGTGACCTAATTTTCGCATGATGATCCCTCAATTTGGTACGAGAAGCTTTTTGGAAACGATTTATCTTTTCTGTAGAAACTTCCTTAAAGACCTCTAAGTTTTCAGAAATAATATGGATGTAAGCAGCACCTGCATCCTCCCATTCCTTAAAACGAGAAGCCTGCCAATCAGGATAGTCATCGATGACAGTATCTGCTGCGTGTAAGAAAAACTCTGTGGTAGACTGTTCATCTGTCCAGTCTATAAATACATTGGACGCTCCTGCCTCGTAGGCCACCGTTTGGATTAAACGTGCAAACGTAGCATGTTGTATATCACTATGAATAATCAATAATTGATTTTTCTGCAGGTTTACACCAGCTCGCACAGCAAGTTCTGCATACTTTTTTAACTGCCCTTCACTTATAGATTCATATATTCCTTTCATCGATTAATATCTCCCCTGTGATTTCTTGTATAATTTTAATGCAAAATCCTGATCTACTCTAAATAACCTGCACCGTTAGCACAACAAGCGATAGCCCATGTGCAGCTATTGCTCCGATTTTACGGAACTAGAATAAAAATGATATATTAGTTTTCGTTATTCAATCCTTTAGGTCGTTGATACATAAACACGAAAGTCAATATAGTAAGTAATGAAAATAAAGATATTCCTATGACCACGAAAGTGTCATTATATAAAAGTGCACACAGAGTTGTCCAAATTATTACACCTATTACAAAAGAAGCTCTTGGATAAAAAACTTTGATTGCAACTAAATTAAATATAGTCAAAAAAAGAACTAATGTGAAACCATTGTAATACCAAAACTCGATATCCTTTATATCATAAATAAAAAAAGAGAAAAAAAACGGAAATGCCAATATAACTAACAATTTACTTCTATTATCTTTGGTCATATTAATCCCTTCTGATTCCATATAGGTAAAAGTTTGGTTTTAGTTCCAAGACTCTCAATTATGTCGAATTCAACCCTTTCATTACACTGCCCAGTTACTAGCAAAAAATAGAGCATAATCGTTTTAGAGTAAAGCTCCGAGATTGTTGAAGACTCAAAGTTGAGATAAGTTTGTTTTCCATATCGTAATTAACCAATTTGATAAATTTAACTTAGTAAACGACCTCCCCATAAGGAGTGACAAGGAGACTTCTTTTTTGAATAACGACTTTAATAGTTTTATTGATATTTTCCTTATCACTTAG
>NZ_JAUORD010000099.1:0-275 GCF_030547345.1 Anaerobacillus sp. 1_MG-2023
GGTCTGGTTCCAGTCGGGCATCAACACCGACGGCGCGCACAACCCTGTCACGGGCCGTGTGTTACAGCGCGGCGATATTCTGTCGCTGAACACCTTCCCGATGATCTCGGGCTATTACACCGCGCTGGAACGCACGTTGTTCGTGGGCGAAGTGGATGATGCCTCGCTGCGCTATTGGGAGGCCAACGTCGGCGCGCATGAATTGGGCATTTCGCTGCTGAAACCGGGCGCAAGCTGTGCCGAGATCACCCACCAGATCAACGCCTTCTTTGCGG
>NZ_JAUORD010000100.1:0-274 GCF_030547345.1 Anaerobacillus sp. 1_MG-2023
GGACAGAAGATATGATTTTTCCAAGCTGGCAAAGCGATCTTGGGCATGATCGTCGGGCAGTCCGGGATCGCATGCGGTGCCCCAGTTCATCAGCAGCAGGATCGCGTTAAGATAGGTATCACAAGACGCATCCGCGCAGGCCAGCGTCGCCAGATCGCGCGGGGTTTCAATGAACTTTCTCTCGCCCTCAAAAGTGGCGCGCTCTTGTTTTGTGTTGGCACCATTCTGAACGTCAAGCCACTCGGCCCAGTCACGCAGGTAATCCACTCCCGGC
>NZ_JAUORD010000101.1:0-273 GCF_030547345.1 Anaerobacillus sp. 1_MG-2023
GAATGGAAGAGCGTGGCGATGATTTAGGGTCAGCTCGGGCGCTTAGTGAACAAGAAGATGTTGTGCGTATCATGACGATTCATAAGAGTAAAGGGCTGGAATTTCCGGTTGTTATTGTTGGTGCAATGGACAAGCTGTTTAATCAGCGGGATTTAATGCAAAAATACTTACTGCATAAAGATTTAGGGTTAGCGAGTAAGTATATTGATCCAATCAAGCGCATCACCTATCCGACACTATTTTATCATGCTTTTAAGGAGGAAATGCGAAGGG
>NZ_JAUORD010000102.1:0-273 GCF_030547345.1 Anaerobacillus sp. 1_MG-2023
TAACAGACGAGCAAGCAGAAAAAACCGGTGAATATAAAAAGGGAATTGCACCTGTGTGGGCTGCTGCTCAGCCGCCTACATTGGTCGCCAATTATTTAGCTCAGGTGAGCGCTGAAAACACCGGCCGTCTATTGCGTTACTACCCTGGCTCTCCCGCTATAGCGGCTAACATGGCGAGAGAAGATGATCGTATCGCGATTATGGAACTTCACGCGAATGAATATGAACTAATTAATAAATACTTTAAGCGTAATACGCAGGTCGCTATCCACC
>NZ_JAUORD010000103.1:0-272 GCF_030547345.1 Anaerobacillus sp. 1_MG-2023
ATCACAATCCAGAAAACAACCGGAAATGGGCAAGGACTGTCGGACCGAATACGGAACGACTAGTTGAACATATCTTGAAAACAAATGTCGAAAAGAAAGCTTTGAATATATTGAACGGGTTGAGAAGTACAGCCTCTAAAAGAACGGAATCTGAGCTTGAGGAAGCGACCAAGACCTTACTGGAGATATCCTCCCATCCCACTGTTGCCGTTCTTAAAAGTATCTTGGAGAGGCAGAAGAAAAAGCAAGTGAACAAACAGCTAGTTGGAGAA
>NZ_JAUORD010000104.1:0-272 GCF_030547345.1 Anaerobacillus sp. 1_MG-2023
GTCCAGCACAACACCTTTTCCGCCCGACAGAACAAACCGTGGAACATCGCCTTTGCGCCGCAAACCAATACGATCAGGATAGGCCAGCGCAGCCGTTTCTGCTGCACTCATCGGAGTTGCATTCGTGCGTTTGCCGGATTTGCCAAGGCGTTTGGCTTCGTCGCGGATCGTGTGCAACGCGGCGCGGTTCACCTGATAGGGGCGCCGTTCGGTGAAGGCTCTCAAATCCGACAGGGCCTCAAGGCGCAAGGCAAGGTCGACCGGCGCACCGC
>NZ_JAUORD010000105.1:0-272 GCF_030547345.1 Anaerobacillus sp. 1_MG-2023
GTCCGGCACTGTTTTAACAATATTTTTGTTATTAATTGAAATCCTTATCCGATAAACGTTTGGGTAGTGGTAGACGTATTTGTATACCTTGCATTGTGAAGCAATATATTCGCTCATAGTTTTTTCTCGTCTTAATTCTTTTTCTATTAAAACCAGCTGTGTTTTACTGCTGTGTTTTTGTATAGCTTATTACTGCTAAGTTTCAGCCATTATAGCGCACTTTTTGTTTTTGGGAAACTTTTTAAGGGAAGGGAATGGGAAGGGAATTACAT
>NZ_JAUORD010000106.1:0-272 GCF_030547345.1 Anaerobacillus sp. 1_MG-2023
GTAATCAGTGGAACAGAGCGCACAATCCCCCAAGATTTTAACCAAGATGGTCGTGCAGATTGGCAAGCGGAGGTTATTCAGACGGATGCCGCGATTAACCCTGGAAATAGTGGTGGTGCATTGATTAATATTTATGGTCAGCTTATTGGAATCAATTCGATGAAGATTAACCAGGCTGCTGTAGAAGGAATTGGTTTTGCAATGCCTATTGACCATGCCTTACCAATTATTGAAGAATTGGAGACCACAGGAGAAGTAACCCGGCCATATCT
>NZ_JAUORD010000107.1:0-272 GCF_030547345.1 Anaerobacillus sp. 1_MG-2023
GCTATCCTACAGGGGCGAAGATAACAGCACGTTTACGTGAAGAGAAGCAATTGTCGAAAATTGAAGCGGAACGACTCGTTTCATTCACTAATAATTCCAGCCCACTATTTATTTTCGGTGCAATTTCCGCTGGTTTTTTCCATGATTTAAAGCTAGGAGCACTTTTAGCAGTATGTCATTATACAAGTAATGCAATGGTTGGAATTTGCATGCGTTTCTATGGAAGAAAGGAAGAAGCAACAGATCGCAAAAAAACGAGCAAACAGAAAGTT